>JBOGGF010000143.1:0-5914 GCA_050743965.1 Acidimicrobiales bacterium | reverse complement strand
CACGTCGTTGGGCATGTCGCCGATGGTGGCGATCTCCGACACTTCCAGGCCGTACCGGCGGGCGAGGGCGGCGACCACCGCTCCCTTGTTGGCGTCGGGATGGGTCACGTCGAGGTAGTACGGCTGGGACGGCGAGGCGGCCACATGGTCACCGAACCGATCGTGGGTGGCCGCCGCCGCCCGGGCGACGGCGTCGTGGTCGTCGCTCACGCCGACGACCTTGGCCACCCCATCGCGGAGGCCGTCGAGACCGTCCATGACCTTGGGCTCGAACGCCACCGTGTGGGCCTCCCGCTCGACGTGGGCACCGGCGGGGTCCGGCACGTACCAGTCGGTGCCGCGATAGAGCCAGACATCGAGCCCGAACGAGGTCATCAGGTCGGCGACCGGCGGAACGAGGTCGGCGGGGAGGGTCCGCTCCTCGAGCACCGACATGTCGGGCTCGACGGTGACCCCGCCGTTGAAGCCGGCGATCGGCGTCGTCAGGGCGAGCGGCTCGACGAGCATTGCCATGCCGCGCGGGGGTCGCCCGCTGGTGACGGCGAAGCGGATCTCCCGTCGATGCAGCTCGTGGACGGCGGCCACGGCGGCGTCGGTGAGGACCTTGTCCTGGGTCACCAGGGTCCCGTCGACGTCGGCCAAGAGCAGGCGGATGGCGGGGTGATCTTCCACGGTGTCCTTCTACACGACCTGCCGCCCCGGTGTACGCACCCGGTGGCCCGGGTAGGCGTGGAGCATGGCAGCCGACGCCGAGGCCGCACGGCCCGAAGAAACCGAGGCCGGAGACGCCGCCGAGCCGATCCATCGGGAGAGCACCAAGCACGGTGCCCAGACCGACGATCGGCTCGCCGCCGGTGGTGTGCGCTTCCAGAGCGATCCCGGCACATCGGCGATCCCCGGTGAGCCGGGAAGCCCCGAGCTGCGGGCACGTCCGAGCGCGGTCGACGACGTGTCCGAGGGGCCGATGGAGCGGGAGCGCCGGGAGGAGATCCTGCGGCGGGTCGGCGACGCGACGTTCCCGTCGACCCGCAACGACCTGCTTCGCCACGTGGGCCCGGACGACCGCGGCCAGGTCCAGGCGCACCTCCGGGCGCTCCCGCCCGACCTTGTCTTCTCATCGCCCGAGGAGGTGGCCACCGCCTTCGGCGGCATCCACAGCAGCGACTGACGGGCGCCAGGCGCACCCGGGGCAGCGCGACCGGCCGCGGTGAGGGCGTCGGTCGTCGCCAGGTTGCGGCAACAACCGTTTGACGCCGTCGGCTGCCAGGGTATTTAGTAGTGGTGTCGTTTGCCGAGGTACGCCCCGGTCTCCTGTGTGATGGGGGGAGACAGGGACGGTCGACAGGCGGCAAGGGGAGAACGCCCGGCGCGCTCGACGAAGCGGGGCCCGGGGACGTTGGGGAGATGAGCAGGGGCGGAGGAGTCGGATGGCGGGCGCGCACGCGTTTGGCCCAGAGCACCACGCTCCCACGCCGTGGGCCGAGGAGCGGCCCGGGTGGGGAGCAGCCGTGACGGTGGCGAAGCGCGACGAACAGGTCGGTCTCGTGGCGCGGGGGCGCGAGCTCGCCCACATCGACGAGTTCCTGTGGCAGGCCCGGCGGGGTGCCGGCGGTGCGCTGGCCCTCCGAGGCGAGCCCGGCGTCGGCAAGAGCGCGCTGATCGAGGCGGCCGTGGCACGAGCCAGCGAGTTCCGTATCGTGCAGGTGCGGGGCCACGTGCTGGGCGAGCCCGAGGTGGCCCCGGTCGAGTGGCCGCAGCCCCTCGGCGAGCTGGCGCGCCAGTTCGACGTCGTCGCCCAGCCACGGCAGCCCGCCCTCGCCATGGCCGCACCGCCGCGGGAGCTGGCCGCACCGCCACAGGCGACACTGATCGAAGCCGTCACCAAGGTGCTGCGCCGGATGATCGAGATGACGAGCAACCCCTTGCTCGTCACCGTCGACGACTGCCAGTCCCTCCCGGCGTGGTTCGTGGACGCGATGGCCCATTCGGTCCTCGCCCACCTCGGCGACCAGCCGGTCAGCCTCGCCCTGGCCTGGCGGGACACGCCGCACCTCGTGCCCTTCGCCCTCGACCGGTCCGGGCTCCCGCAGCATCGCCTCGGAGGGCTGGACGTGGCCCAGGCCTCCCGCCTCCTCTCGTGGCACTTCGACGAGCCTCCGCGGGACCGGGTGCTGACCGAGCTGGTGGCGGGGACGGGCGGCAACCCGCTGGCCTTGCTGGACGTGTGCGCCCGCCTCACCCGCGAGCAGCTGGAGGGATGGCACCCGTTGCCGGATCCGTTGCCGATCGGCGACGGCCTGGTCGAGGCTTTCGACGTGGGCCGGCACCTTCCGCCGCCCACCCGGCGGGCCCTCGCCATCGCCGCCGTTTCCCGCGTGCCGCGGGACGTGCTGATCGCCGTGCTCGACCAGCTCGGCAGCGACATGGACGACCTCGGCCCCGCCGTCGACGCCGGGATCGTCGTCGACCGTGGCCGACGGGTCGACTTCGTGCATCCCCTCGTCCGCGCCGCCGTCTTCCACCGGGCGCCGCTCGACGTCCAGCGGGCGGCTCGCCGGTCCTTGAGCGTGGAGCTGGCCCGCAACGAGGCCATCGAGTCGAGCGCCTACCAGGCCGCCGCGGCGGCTGACGTGGACGCGCCGGACGAGGCGGTCACCCGCCGCCTGGCCGAGGCCTCTCGCGTGGCCATCGAGCGGGGCGATCCGGAAGCGGCGGCGCGCCACGAGGAGATGGCGGCCCGCTTCGCCGGGGCGGGCGATGCCATCGTCCAGCACCTGGCTTCCGCCGCCAGCCTGTGGCTGGCCGTCGGGCAGGCGGACCGTGCCCGACGCTGCCTCGACGAGGCGGACGGCATGGAGGTCACCGACGCCACTCGCGGTGAGGTCGCCTACCAGCGAGCGCGCCTGTCCACCGACGCCGACGAGTCCGAGGTGGCCAACCGGATCGTGAGCGCCGCCGATCTGTGCGTCGGCGAGGCCCCGCACCGCGCCCTCGCCATGCTGACGGACGCGGCGGCCCGCAAGATCCTCGCCGACGAGCCACGTACGGCTGAGGCGCTGGCCGAGCGGGCCGTGCGCCTGGCGACGATGTTCAGCAGCCACGCCGAGGTGTTGGCCGGTGCCGTCCGCGCGGCGGCGACCCTGCGTGCCGGCCGACCGGTGGAGGACCTCGCCGACCGGACCAGGGTGTCACTCCTCATCGGCCAGTCCGAGCGCTTCCCCTCGTCGCCCGAGGTGGCCCTCGTGGTGGGCCGGGCGCTCCAGGCGCAGGGGATGCGGCGACAGGCCGAGCGATGGGTCCAGTGGATCGAATGGTGCGCCGAGCGGAGCGGGGACGGTGCCCTGGCCGCCGTGCCCCTGCTGCTGCGGGCGTTCACCTCGTTGGCGGACGGGCGGGTCCCCGACGCCAGCAGCGCCGTGCACGCCGCGGCCCGAGTGGCCGAGCGCAGCGGGAGCCCGGTGCTGGCGGCGTGGGGTTGGAGCCTGGCGACCCAGGTGCACGCCCTCACGGCGGACTACGAGGCCGGCTTCCGCGACTGCTCGAAGCTCTTCGCCGTGTCGGACCGCGTGGGCCGTTCCGCCCGCCTGCGGGCCATGCCGTCCCTTGCCGCCCTCGAGATGCAGCAGGGTCGTGCGGGTCCGGCCCAGGCCTGGCTCCGGACGGCGGAGGAGGATCTCTTCGGCCACCGGGGCCGGACAGCCGCGGGCCGGCCGGACGAGGACGCGGCCCTGGCCGAGGTCGCGCCGGAGGTCGCCAGCATCGCACTGCTCGCAGGGTGCACCGACGCCGGGGAGCGGTGGAGCCGGGTGCTGGAGGAGGGGACCCTCGCGGCCGGCGCCCGCCCCGAAGCCTGGCGATCGTGGTTGCGTGGCGTGTGGGCCGAGGAGCTGGACGAGGCCGTCGAGCACCTGGCGGCGGCCGCCGACGGGTTCGCCGAAGTACCGCTGGCGGTGCTCTGGATCGATCTGTGCCGCGGAGCCCGCCTGGCGAGGGCCGGCATGCCGGGGGAGGCCACGGCCGTCCTCGAGCCCACCCAGGAGCGGGCGCGCACCATCGGGGCGAAGGGCCTCGAGCTGCTGGCCGCCAACGAGTTGCGCCGGCTGCCACCGCCGTCGGGGCCGGTGGTCGCCGACGGGCGCCACCGCGACGACAAGTGGGGGGAGCGCGTGGCGGCCGCGACGGCGACCGCCGGCTGGGAGGTCACCCTCCTCGGCAGCTTCTCCGTGCGGCACCGCGGGAAGGCGGCGCACCTGCCGCCCAGCCTGGCGACCCAGGCGATCAAGATCGTGGCCATCGAGTCCCGAATCTCCGTCGACGAGCTGGTCGAGCTGCTGTGGGACGACGCCGAACCGGGCGTCGGCGCGCGGCGCCTGCGCAACGTGCTCTGGCGGATCCGATCCGCCTGCGGTGACCTCCTGGTCCGCGAAGGTCAACTCGTGCGGCTCGCCGACGACGCCGTCACCGACCTGTCCCGGTTCCGCGAGCTGTCGACGCAGGCACTGGCGCACGGCGTCCCGCCCGAGCAGGCGGCCCGGACGGCGCGAGCCGCGCTCGACCAGTACCGGGGAGAGCTGCTGCCCGGCGACCGCTACGCCGACTGGGCCTCGGGGGCGAGGGAGGCGGTCGACCGCACCTACCTCCGCCTGCTCGACCTCCTGGTCGACGACGCGCTCGGCGACGGCCGGACGTCAGAGGCTCTCAGCCTGCTCGACCGTCTGGCCGAAGCGGACCCGTACGACGAGCGTCACCAGATCCAGATCGCCGAAGTCCATCTCGAGGCAGGCAACCGGCGCCGGGCCCTCGACGCCCTCGAGCGGGCCGAGCGCATCCTCGACGACCTCGGCGTGGCTCCCTCACCCGCCGTCCGGCGCCTCCGCGAGGCGCTCACCTCGCCATGAGCGCGGCGACGGGCGTGGCGGCACGCCCTCCTCGCCGGCGATCGCACCAGCGCACTGCATGAGCCGGCGCGCCATCTTCGCCGCCGCCCGCTCGACCCGGGAGGCCCCGAGGGCGCGAGCCGTCCGTCCGAGGGCGAGCAGCCTCGCCGCTGCCGGCCCGGCGTGCCCGGTGGCGGCGACAGCGACGATCACCCACCGGAGCGGGGTCGGCAGGTCCTCGACGAGGCAGTCGACGCTGAAGGGGCCGAGCCGGTCGCCGTGGACCCGGTGCAGTGCCATCTGTCCCGCACCTTGCCGGTGGGCGTCACGCAGGAAGGCCGCGTCGGTACGATCGTGCCGGTGCGCCGCGGCGAGCGCCGGGTCGAACCGGCCGGTCATCCCGGCCGCCGCCATCCGGTACCCGAGATCGCGGTCGGCGTGGTAGTGGGCGCGGAAGGCGGGAGAGCGAAGCCCGACCCGCAAGCAGTCGGACCGGCGAAGGGAGAGGTTGCCGGTCCACAGGACGTCGAGGACCTCGTGCTCCCCCCGGAGGAGGGCGGCGACGTGGGCGTCGTACTCGGCCGCGTAGAGGCGGGTCCCGATGCCGGTGACCTTCCCGTCGGGCACGACGACGGGCATCGGCCCGGCGACGACCAGTCCCTCGGCGTGGCGATGGTGGGCGGCGTGCCCGGTGATGGTGCCCGGCGCCGGCACGACGTCGTCGTCGAGGAGGACGACGACCTCCCCGGCGGCGTGACGGACACCGGCCTCGAGCGCTCCGAGCTGGCCCACGCGGTCGACCGCGAGCGATCGAAGGCGCGGGCGGGTCGCCGCCAGCTCCCCGAGCACCTCGATGGAGGCGGGGTCGGGCCCGTCGACGACGACCAGCAGCTCGAGGGTGCCCGGGTCGGCCAGCACGGCGTCGACGACGAGGGCGAGCCGTTCGGGGCGACCGACCGTGGCGAGCACGACAGAGGCACCCGGCCCACGGCGCAGCGGCGTCGGGCAACGTCCGGGGTCACCTTCCTCGCCTGGGG
>JBOGGF010000142.1:0-2905 GCA_050743965.1 Acidimicrobiales bacterium | reverse complement strand
GAGCATCTTGCGAAGGAGCTCGCGGCCACGGGCGTCGAGCTGGTCCTCGAGCTCAGCGTGTGCGAGCGCGGCTGCCTCGGGACCCTCGAGCCAGCCGATCATCTCCTCTGCGCACTGGCGGGAGGCGACGAAGTGCTCTGCTGTGCTCGCCGCGCTCACCTGCGGCCGCCTCTCCGGCTGCGAAGCGTGGCGATCCCCTCTTTGGCTGCGCGCTCGAGCCCGTCTCGCTCCGACTCGTAGCGCGCGAGCGCCGCCCTCACCTCATCCACTTCCCTGGCGCTCAAGGTGAGCGTCTTGGTCCGGCCGTCCTCGGTGTAGGTGAGCGCGGGGCTCTCGTGGGGCTCACCGCCCGCGCACCGACAGGCCGGCTTGCCGCAGCGGCGCCGGAACGTCGTCAAGGTGCCGTGGAGCACCAATGGTCGGGCTCGGCGTGCGATACAGGGCATCGTAGCTCCTCTCTGTAGCTATTTGTAGCTACAGAGAGCCAAGCCCACTGAACTCGGAAACTGGTGGATGCTGCGGGCTACGAGCCCTTCAGGCTGCCGAGATCAGCGGAGCGCGGGCGTCACTCCAGGCGAGCCGCACCCATTTGCGCTCGGAGCGACGAGTCATGGGCCGCAGCAGGTCACGGAGCTCCGCGGACACGACATCCACGTACCCGGCCCCAACGACACGCACCCCGAGGCGCCGTCGGGCGGCATGGAACACCCGGGCAGTGGCGACGGTCAGTCGCTCAGGAGGTAGCCCAGCCCCGAGAGGTCGAACACCCGGCGCACGAAGCCGCTGGCGCCCCGGATGACGAAGCCGTGTCCGGCGTCGGTGACCTTCTGGCGGGCGGCGAGCAACGCGGCGGTCCCCGAGGAGTCCATGAAGGTCAGCTCGGTGAGGTCGACCACGACGGTCGGCCTCGCCACCGGACGCCAGCGGCCAGCTGATCGTCCGAATGCGCCGCTCCGCCATTAGCCCTTCTGATAGCGGTACTGTGCGCTCACACCAGCTCAGCCGCTCACAGGCAGCGTGCAGCTCACTTGAACACGCCCACCCCGTGGAGGATGCCGAAGCTGAACGACACCGCCACGAGGATGCAGCCGATGACGGTCTCCTGCTTCCACTCGGCGACGCGCTCGGTCAGCCGGCGGATCAAGGGGAGGGTAGCGAACGGCCAGGCGTACCCGGCGCTGGCGCCAATTATGGGTCTCCTGCTGCATCCGTGGGTCGCTTGAGCCCGCAGGCATGCATCGACCTCGCGGCTGAGTGTCGTCCGCGACCGACCCGCGTGACGACAGCGCTCCGGGGAGCGATGCTCCGCCATCGCTCCATGACTGCCGTTCGCCACGCTCGGAGCTCGGGTCGAGGTCCGGACCGCAGGTCCGAGCGAGGAAGCAGAGCCCGGTGGGCGAGGCGAGGCGGTGCCGAGCCGACGGCTTTGCCGGCGCCCACCGTGGCGGCGCCCCGAGCGTGGTCTCGAGGCGGGCGGGAGAGCGTGGCACCTCTTCGATGATGAGCCGACCCGAAGGGGCGACCACTACTGCCCCAGCGGGTCGGCTCAGATCCGTCCGGGAAGGGGCGGGCAGTAACCGCCGCGGTCCAAGAGCGCGAGCGCGATCAGGTGCTCGGGCTCACGGAAGCCGAAGGCCATGCGGTGCAGGACCCGGAGCTTGGTGTTCGTCGACTCCACCAGCGCGTTCGACACGTTGTGCATCATCGCCGCCTCGATGCCGGCGATGTGGCGCTTGACCTTACGGCCGAGCTCGACGAAGGCGGGGATGCGACAGCGCGACGCCCAGACGAGCCATGTGTCGAGCATCGTGAGCGAGACGATGCCCTTGGTGCGGATCGCGACGCGCAGTTGCTCTTTGAGGAGGTAGGCCCGGTAGAGCTTCTTGTTGACGGTGGCGATCCAGGCAAGCTTGCGCTCCTGGTGGAAGGTAAGGTCCTCGGGGTTGCGCCACAGGGCATACCGGCAGCCCTTCAGCTCCTTGGCGTGGCTGGTCACGCCCCCTTTCCTGGCCTCGTTCCAGACCTCGCGTCGGACCTCGTCGAGGGCCTCCGACGCCCACTGGCAAACGTGAAAACTGTCGATGCAGAGCGTCGCGTTCTTGGCTCGGGCGGCCACCACGTCGCCGATCCATGTGGCCCCGTCGGCCGAGACGATCCGGATCTTGCTGCAGCGCTCCTCGCCCAGGAGGTCGAAGAAGCTCTCGAGGGTCTTCTTCTCCCGGCCGACGCCGGCCCAGACGAGCCGGCCGGTGTCGTGGCACACCACGACCACCAAGTACCGGTGGCCGCGCTTGTAGCTGATCTCGTCGATTCCAAGGCGGGTCAGGCCGTCGAAGGGATCGTGTGCGGCCCGGCCGTCGTCGACCACCCGAGACACGATCGCACCCACCGTCCGCCACGCCACCCGCATGAGCTCGCCGACGGTGGACTTGGGGCTGTGGGTGACGAGCCAGGCGACCGCGTCGTCGAAGTCGTAGGTGTGCCCCGCTCCGTGGCGGGCCCAGGGCACCTGGGCGACGGTCGGGCCGTGGGCGGGGCAGTCGACCCTCGGCGAGTCGGCCTCGAGGTAGCTCTGCACCGTGCCCAGGTCGAGCGCACGCCAGCGCCGTCGTCCTTCGCCTTGGTCGTAGCCGGGGGCGCGTGCTCCACAGCGCCCGCAGCGGCGCTTGGTCGACCTCCGGGGGCGCACGTGAGCGACGATCACCTCGTCGTCCTCGTCGAGCCCAACCGACTCGATCACCGTCGCCTTGTCGACACCGAGCATCCGCCGCCATACGTTGGCACCGAGCAACGCCGTTCTCCTCGCCTCGTCTTCGGACCCTTTGTCAGGTCGAAAACCTAGGCAGGGAGCGGCGTTGCTCGCGTCTCAGCTGGTCACAGCACCCACGGATCGGTCACAAGAGCC
>JBOGGF010000141.1:0-6270 GCA_050743965.1 Acidimicrobiales bacterium | reverse complement strand
GCTCCGACGGCTCCGACGGTAGCTCCGTCGCTCGATCGGGCTTGCGCAGGTAGACGACCAGGCTCTTGCCGATGAGCGGGTTGAGGGCCCGATCGACCAGGCGCGTCACCCAGGGCCCCTCGACGATGTCCCACACCAAGAGCTTGTGATAGGCGGCGACGGCCGGGT
Organism: Acidimicrobiales bacterium; assembly: GCA_050743965.1. Lineage (GTDB taxonomy): Bacteria > Actinomycetota > Acidimicrobiia > Acidimicrobiales > RAAP-2 > DAHUZJ01. The sequence continues at coordinate 6,102 of JBOGGF010000141.1, read as the reverse complement.
GACGGTCGTTGGTCGGTCCCACTAGGCAACGGAGCCACCAGTAGGGCGAGTGGAGGCCGTGGGCATGGTGGGCGCCGGTCGGCACGAGCCCGACCGAGCGCAGCCGGGACGCCAGGGTGGCCCGCCGGTAGATCCGCACGTGCCCGCCCGGCACGTCGTGGTACTCGCGCGAAAGGGACCAGTTGACCAGCTCAGGACCGAAGCGCGGCACGGTGACCGCCATGGTCCCCCCCGGCCGCAGGACCCGCGCCAGCTCCCCCATGGCCGCCACGTCGTCGGAGATGTGCTCGAGCACCTCCGAGGCGATCACCCGGTCGAAGGTGGCGTCGGCGAACGGCAGGCGCAGCGCGTCGCCCCGCACCGCCCCCGCCCGGACCGTGCCCTCGTCCAGCTCCCCGGCCGCCACCATGGCGGCGAAGGTGGCCACCACGCCGTCGACCTCGTCCGCCCCGGCGTCGAGCGCCACGGCGCCGGCGCCCCGCTTGGCCGCGGCGAAGGCGTGCCGGCCGAAGCCGCACCCCAGGTCGAGCAGCCGATCTCCTGGCGCGACCCCCAGCCGGTCGTAGTCGACGGTCAGCACCGGGGCAGCCCACTCACCCTGGTGCCGACAGCAAGCGTCGGCCGCCGAGGAGGGCGGCGTAGCAGGCGGCGGTGCCCTCCGCCGTCACCTGCCAGGTGAAGCGGTCCATCACCCGGCGCCGGCCGGCCGCCCCGAGGCGCTCGCGCAGGGCGGCGTCGTCGAGCAGCTGGGCGATGGCGCCGGCAAGGGCACCCGGGTCGTCCGGGTGCACGAGCAGGCCCGTCTCCCCGCTCCGGCCCACGACCTCGGGCAGCGCGCCGCCGGAGGTGGCCACCACCGGGATGCCACACGCCATCGCCTCGATGGCCGGGAGCGAGAACCCCTCGTAGAGGGACGGCACCACCGCCACCTCTGCCGCGGCGTACGAACGTGCCAGCTCGTCGTCGCTGATGCCGCTGACGCAGCGCACCGTGCCGTCGTCGAGGCCCAGCCGCTCGATGGCCCGGGCGACCCGGCCGCCGGGCCGCGGCTGCCCGACCACCAACAGCTCGATCCGGCGCTCGGTGCGGAGCTTGGCCACGGCCTCGAGCAGCGGGACGAGACCCTTGATCGGCACGTCGCTCGACGAGGTGACCATGAGGCGGCCCGGCACTGGCGACACTTCGGACCGAGGCCGGAAGACGGTGTGGTCGACCCCCACCGGGACCACCGTCATGCGCGCCGGGTCCACCCCCATCTGGGCGGCGATGTCGGTCCGCGACGACTCGGACACGGTGAGGATCGCCGGAAGGCGCCGGGCGACGCGGACCTGCATCCGCAGGAAGCCGAACCAGCGCCGGGTGGTCGCCCGCTGCCACGGGCTGGTCGTGTGGCGCAGCGCCAGCTGACGATCGACCGTGATGGGGTGGTGCAGCGTGGTCAGCAGCGGCCAGCCGTCGGCCACCATGCCGAGCATCCCCGCCCCGAGGCACTGGTTGTCGTGGACGAGATCGAAGTGGGCGCGGCGGGCCGCCAGCAGGCGCCGGGCCCGCAAGGAGAAGGCCAGGGGCTCCCCGAAGCCCGCCGTGCACATGATCCCCAGCTCCGCCGCGTCCGCCACGTCCCGGATCTCCCGGGGGTGGGGCAGCCGGAAGGGGTCCGGGTCGCGGTAGAGGTCGAGGCCCGGGACGGGAGTGAGCCCGACGCCCTCGTCGAGCTCGGGCCATGGCTGGCCGGCGAAGACCTCGACCGAGTGCCCGAGCGCCCGCAGCTCCCGGGTGAGATGGCGGGTGTACACGCCCTGGCCCCCGCAGCGCGGATTGCCGCGGTAGACGAGAAAGGCGATCCGCAGCCCGCCGGGGGTCGGCGGGACCGCCACGACGGGATCGGGCACGGTGATCTGTCGGGACCGCTCCCACGACGCCTGCAGCGCGCGCCACTTGCCGGCAAGGCTCTCAGGCACGCGCGGCGCCACCCCGGAGGTCCATGACGGCAAAGCCTCCCCCGCGGCGATCGCCGGGCGCAAGCAGCCCAGGCCGGGGCCACCCCCGGCGCCACAACGGCCACTGCCTCAGTGGATGCCCAGCTCGATCGTCTTGACGAGCAGCAGCAGCACCGCCAGCACCAGGTAGATCCGCAACGCGTACATCGCCAGGGTACGACCGCGAGACCACGTGGGCCGGGCCAACCGGTTGACGGGGGGCATGCGCCAATTGTCCCGGCGCTCGCGGGGCACCGCCGGCTCGGGCGGGCGGAGCACCAGCGCCCGGTGGTACAGCATTCCGCCGACGGCACAGGAGAGCAGGAGCGCCGCCCCCATCCCTTCCGCCAGCGTGCGGACGTCGATGCCGGGGAAGACGGTCGTCGCCATCAGGATGAGCGACATCATGAGGAGGACCGACACCACCACGAAGGCGACGCAGTTGAGCCACGGCCGGTTGACCCAGGGGCCGAGCACCTCGCGGTCGTTGCAGAGCAGCAGGAGGAAGACGGTGGCGCTGGGGAGCAGCACGCCCGCCAGGGCCTGGACCCCAGTGGTGATCAGCCCCAGTGGCGCATGCGGCACCAGCACGATCCCCGCCGCGGCGACGACCACCGCCGTGAACGCCCCGTAGAAGGCCTTGGCCTCCCGCCAGCCGCGGTGCAGGGAGTGGCGCATCCCGAACACGTCGCCGAAGGCGTAGGAGGTCGACAGGGTGACCGACGCCGCCCCGATGAGCGACGCGTTCAGCAGGATGACGGCGAAGATCGCGCCGCTGTCGTGGCCGACGGTCGCCGACAGCCCGTGGGCCACGGCGCCGGCGTTCTGGAAGTGCGCGAAGAGGTGGGTCCCGGCGAAGGCGGCGGCGGTGATGGCGACCAGGAGCGAGGCGCCGATCACCGTGACGAACGAGCCGATGACGGTGTCCGCCCGCTCGTAGTTGATGTAGCGGGGCGTGATGCGCTTGTCGACGATGTTCGACTGCTGGAAGAAGAGCTGCCAGGGGGCCACCGTGGTCCCGACGATGGCGATGATGAGCAGGACCGAGCTCGAGTCGAAGCCGCCGGCCACGCGGGGGACGGCCATGTCGTGGAAGAAGGAGCCGGCCGTCGGGTGGCTGAACACGGCCAGGGGGATCACGAGCAGGTTGGCGAGGATGAAGACGAACATGAAGCGCTCCCACCGCCGGAAGCTGCCCGTCGCGGTGACGGCGATCAGCCCGACTGCGGCCACCGGGACCGACACGTAAGGCGTCACCCCGAAGTACGACAGCGCCAGGTTGACCCCGATGAACTCGGTCACGATGGTGAGGAAGTTGAGGAGGAAGAGGTCCCCCACCGAGAACCAGCCCCAGAACCGGCCGAACCGCTCGTTGATCAGCCGGGCGTGCCCGACGCCGGTGACGGCCCCGAGGCGCACCACCATCTCCTGGTTCACAACGAGGACCGGGATCAGGAGCGGCAGGGTCCACAGCAGGGTGAGGCCGTAGTCCTGCCCCGCCTGGGCGTAGGTGGCGATGCCGCCGGCGTCGTTGTCGCCGACCATCACGATGATCCCCGGCCCGATGATGGCGAGCAGGGTCAGGAGCCGGCCCTTCCACGTGCGGCGGGGCCCGGTGTCGTGCCGGCCGATGGTCCCGAAGGCGCCCTGGATGTCTCCGAGGTGGGCCTCGTCGAGGACGGCGCTCTCTTGCTCGTGCTCTTGCTCGTGCTCGTGGCCGGGACCGGCTCCCGGCGGCGGCGAGCCGGGCGACGAGCCCGGCGACCCGCCGGCCCCGGTTGCCTCCAGCTCTGCGTCGTTCACTGCTCACCTCCCTTCGCCGTGCCGCGGCGGCGTGCAGCGCACGCCGCCGCGCGTCAGCGCGGGCGGAGGTGTGCCCGCACATCCTCCTGGCGGAGCGTGCGCTCAGCCGGCCGGAGCGGCCGATTCGTCGTGTGCTCAGTGGTCCCCCGCCACCCGGACCCGGAGGGGACCGTCGCCGGTCCCGCCAGGGCGGTATGTGAGGGTTCCATCGATCGTCTGGTCATCGTCTTCCTCGATGGCGCCCTGCTGGCGCCCTGCTGGTGCCTGCTGGTGCACGGCACCGATCCGGCCGGGAGCTGCGCCCGCCCGTCACTCCTCGGGTGCCGTCATCCCGAAGTCCCGCCGCCACCCGGTGGGCAGCAGCAGCTCCAGGACGTCGTCGACGGTCACCACCCCCAGCACGTGCTCGTGCTCGGGGTCCATGACGGGCGCCGCCATCAGGTTGAAGTCGGACATCTTGCGGACGGTGGCGCCCAGGTCCCAGTCGGCGTGGACGTGAGCCGGGATCGGCTGCACGACCGACCCGAGCGTAGCGCCCGGGTCGGCTCGGAGCAGCGTCACGACCGACGCCGAGCCGGTCACGGTGGCGTCGTCCCTGCAGGCGAACACCACGTGCAGGAGCTCCGGCGCGGCGTCGCTGCGGCGGATGGCGTCGAGGGTTTCGCTCACCGTGGCCGGCTCCGACAGGCACAGAAAGTCCGGGCTCATGAGCCCGCCGGCCGTCTCTGGGTTGTAGCTCAACAGGAGCCGCAGCTTGCGGCGCTGGCGGTCCGGCATCGCCTCGAGGACGCGGAGGCGCCGGTCCTGGTCGATCTCCATGATCAGGTCGGCGGCGTCGTCGGGGGCCATCGTCGCCAGCAACCTCGCCGCCGCCTCGTCGGACCTGGACCGGAGGAACTCGACCTGGTGCTCGACGTCGAGCTCCTCGAAGACGTCGGCCTGGAGCTCGCGGTCCCGGGCGACCGCCTGGATGATCTCCTCACCCTCCTCGTGCGACGCCGCCTCCACCAGGTCGGCGATCTGTGCCGGGTGGAGGCGGGCGAGCTTCCGGTAGGGGATCCGCAGGCGGGCCGTAGGGACGTGGCCGACGAACGGCTCGATGCTGGCCCAGTCGACGATCGCCCGCGGCTCGGAGGCGGTGTCGGAGCCGAGGGAGTGGAACAGCCGGCGCAGCGGCGGCCGGCCGGTGGGGTCGACCCCCACCACCTGCCAGATGCTGTTGAAGGCCGTCAGCTCGATCTCGTTCGCCCGGATGAGGCGGCCGCCGACCATGTTGATCAGGTGGTGGGCCATGAGGTCGCGGCCGAGCAGCAACTCGCCCGGGCGCCGCTCGAACCGACGCAGGTCCACCCGGTTGCCGGTGAAGGTCAGCTTGCGCTCGCCCAGGCCCGCCACGTTGCGGATCGGCACGAAGAGGTCGCGGCCGCCGATGCGCACGACGGCGCCGACGACCGGCGGGTGCGGCACGCCCAACCGGACCACCAGGTCCTCGACCCGGCCCAGGCGTTCCCCGGTGCCGTCGGCGAGCGGCCGCTTGACCACGCTCGAGAAGTGCACGATGCGGACCGCGGGCTCGGTCGTCGTCACCCGCGGAACGGTAGCCTTCCCCCATGGATCTCAGCTACCCGCCCGAGGCGGAGGCGTTCCGCGCCGAGATCCGCCGTTGGCTCGAGGACAACCTGCCCGAGGGCTGGGGCGAGCCGGGGTTCCATCTCGACCGGGAAGAGCGCCAGCGGTTCGAGGCGGCGTGGACGCAGAAGCTCTTCGCCGGCGGCTGGATCTGCGCCAGCTGGCCGGCCGAGTACGGCGGCAAGGGGCTGTCCCTCCTCCAGCAGGTCGTGCTCACCGAGGAGTTCGCCCGGGTCGACGCCCCGCTGCGGGCCGACTTCTTCGGCGACACCCTGGTCGGTCCGACCATCCTGCAGTGGGGCACCGAGGAGCAGAAGCGAGCGCTCCTCCCCGGCATCCTCGACGGCTCCATCGCGTGGTGCCAGGGGTTCTCCGAGCCCGATGCCGGGAGCGACCTCGCCTCCCTCACGACCCGGGCCGAGCTGGACGGGGACGAGTGGGTCGTCAACGGGCAGAAGGTCTGGACCACCCAGGCCCAGTACGCCGACTACATCTTCCTCCTCGCCCGCACCGATGCCGACGCACCCAAGCACGCCGGCATCTCGTACCTCCTCGTGCCGATGCGCCAGCCGGGGGTCGAGGTCCGGCCCATCGAGCAGGTCGACGGGTCGGCCGACTTCAACGAGGTGTTCTTCGACAACGCACGATGCCCCCGGGCCAACGTGGTCGGGGGCGAGAACAACGGGTGGAA
>JBOGGF010000140.1:0-6762 GCA_050743965.1 Acidimicrobiales bacterium | reverse complement strand
GGGGAGGCAACTGCATGCAGCGGTCAGCTGGTTGGGCGAGGCGGGGTGCCGTCTACGCCGTCTCGATGATCGGGGCGGGAGCCCTGGTCGCCGCCTGCGGTGGGTCCGGTAATTCGGGCGCCAGTTCCTCGTCGGGCAAGGCGGCTTCGGCCTCGGGCTCGAAGACTGCGGTCAAGGTCGCCTACGTTGTCCCCCTCACCGGGCCCGCCGCCTCGAACGGCAAGGACGAGGAGAACGGCTTCAACCTCGGGCTCGATCACTTCGGCAGAACAGTCGACGGCCACAAGATCAAGGTAAAGTTCTGGGACGCCCAGGGCACACCGACCATCGCCCTGACCGACGCAAAGAAGGCGCTCAAATCGACACACGTGAACGTCGTCGAGGGACCGCTGCTGGCCAACGTCATCGCGGCGGTCTCGCCGTACGTGATGAGCCAGGGTGTCCCCGAGGACGACCTGTACCTGTCCAGCCCCACCCAGATGAACGACTACCAGCAGTACAAGATCGGCTTCACCTCGGGCTGGGACGGCTACCAACCGTCGACCGACGGCGCCAAGTGGGCCTACAACACAATGCACTGGCACCACATCACGACCATCGGCGACGACTACGCCTTCGGCTGGCAGACCGTCGGCGGGTTCATCGCCGAGTTCAAGAAGCTGGGCGGGACGATCACAAAGACCATCTGGCCCCCCACCAGCGCCTCGGACGTCTCGCCGTACGTCGCGGAGATCCCCCACACAACCCAGGCCGTCTACGCCGAGCTCCTCGGCCCCCAGGCCCTCAACTACTTCACAGACATGAAGTCGTACGGCTTGCAGGGCAAGGTCGCCGAGTTCGGGGTTACCACCACCACCGACCAGTCGGCGATCGCCTCGGCGAAGCCGACAGTGGTGGCGGGCGCCTACGTCGCCGCGCAGTACTGCGACGACATCCCGAGCAAGTCGAACCAGTCCTTTGCCAACCAGTACCACTCGAAGTACGGAGCCTGGCCCGCCTACTACTCGGAAGCCGGCTACACCAAGGCGGAGATCCTGGTGAGCGCGCTCAAGAAGCTCAACGGGACAGTGAAGACAGAGAAGACGCTGGCCAAGGACATGCTGGCGGTGCACATCAAGGCACCCCGCGGCCCGGTCACCATCTCGCACCAGACCTACTCGCCGATCCAGAACACCTACATCTGCAAGGTGGAGGCCAAGACAGGCTCGGCGCGCAACGTCCCCATCAAGACCTACCAGAACGTGAAGCCGTGGGGCCTGCTGTCGCAGTCGACATGGTCGTCCATCTTCGCCCAGAACACGAACAATCGGCCGGCAGGATGACGGTCGTCCCGCGCGTCCCGCGCACCACGCCGCCACCGGCGGCGCAAGGAGGGTGAAGGCACTGCTGCTGCGCCGCTTCGGCGGCGAGCCGGTGGCAGAGGAGGTCCCGGACCCGGTGGCGGGTCCGGGGGAGGTGGTGGTCGACGTCGCGGGCTGCGGCGTCGGCCTCACCACGCGCAACTGCCTGCGCGGTGACCTCGGCGACGACCCGACCCTGCTGCCGCTCGTCCAAGGCCACGAGCTGGTCGGGACGGTGACCGCGGTCGGGCCGGGTGTCGGCGACCGGCTCGTCGGCCAGCTGGTGACGGCGCACTTCTACCTCTTCTGCGGATGGTGCCCGGCATGCCTGTCGGCGCGCGAGCCGCTCTGTCCCAACGGTCACGGGGTGATCGGCGTGCAGCGCGACGGCGGCCTGGCCGAGCGGGTGGCCGTCCCCGCCCGCAACGCCGTCCCCCTGCCGGGCGGCATCGACCCGCTGGACGCCACCGTCGTCCCCGACGCCCTGGCCACGCCTGTGCACGTGGCGCGCCGGGCGGGGATCACTGCCGGCGACCGAGTGGCCGTGCTCGGTGCCGGCGGCGGCGTGGGGGCGCACATGGTCCAGGTGGCGCAGGTGTACGGCGGTTCGGTGGCCGGTCTGGACGTGGACCCGGCCAAGCTGGCCTTCCTCGCCGACGAGCTGGGCATCGCCGCCGTCGACTCGGGCCGGCTCGAGCGCACCGCGCTCCCGGCCGCGTGGGCAGGGAGGGCCGACGTGGTCGTGGACCTCGTCGGCGCGGCGGCCACCGTCGGCTGGTCGCTGGACCACCTCGACGCCGGCGGCCGCCTCGTGGTGCTCACGACGTTCCCCGGCGTGGACGCGCCGGTGGCGCCACGCCAGCTGGTCTTCGGCCAGCTGTCGGTGCTCGGCTCGCGCTACGCCAGCCGGGTCGAGATCGGCATGGCCGCCGACCTCCTCGCCGGCGGTCGGGTGCGGCCGGTCATCGGGGAGCGGTCGGACCTGGCCGGGGCGCCAGCACTGCTGGAGCGCCTCGGGCGCAACGAGGTTCTCGGCCGCGGCGCCGTGGCCGTCGGGACGTGAAGGAGGCAAGCATGACCGGTCCGGAGCTACCCGACGATGTCGTCGCCCTGCGCGACGAGGTGCGGGCGTTCGCCCCCCGACTGCGCCAGGAGGCGGCGCGCCTCGAGTGGGCGGCCGACGCCAGCCAGCGGGTGCCGTGGAAGCTCGTCGCCGAGGGCTCGCGCCGGGGGTGGCGCACGATCGGCCTCCCCACCGAGTGGGGCGGGGGCGGGGCGTCGGTGCTGGCACTGTGCGTCCTGATCGAAGAGCTGGCCGCGGGCGACATGGGCTACGCCGTCATCATCGACCAGACGCTCAAGGTCCAGCGGATCCTCGCCCGGCTGGCGGCGGATCGGGCGCGGCAGCACTTCCTCGACCGCTTCCTCGCCGACGAGCGGTGCGTCCTCGCCATCTGTTTCACCGAGCCCGACCACGGCTCGGACTACATCATCGGCCATCCCGACTTCCGCTTCACCACCACCGCCCGCCAGCGCGACGACGGTGCCTGGGTGCTCAACGGCACCAAGCGTTTCATCTCCAACGGTGCCGACGCCAGCTTCCTCGTGGTCTTCGCCTGCACCGACGAGTCGCAGCCGGCGTCGAGCGGCAGCAGTGCCTTCCTCGTGGAGCCTCACCTTCCCGGCTTCTCGGTCGAGCTGGTCCACGAGAAGATCGCCCAGCGGACCATCAACAACGCGCGCCTGCGGTTCGACAACGTGGTGCTCGAGCCCTGGCGGATGCTGGGGGAGCCCCATCTCGGCTACACGGGTGCCCGCGACGTCTTGCGGGAGAGCACGGTGGAGGCGGCGGCCACCACGCTGGGCACCGCCCGGGCGGCGTACGAGATGGCGCTCGAGCACACCGCCCGCCGGGTCCAGGGCGGGCGCCCGCTGGCGGAGCACGGCAACGTCAAGGTGCGCCTCGGCCGGATGTACGCCGAGCTCGAGGCGGCCCGCAGCCTGATCTGGCGGGCAGCCGTGGCGGTCGAGCACGACCCCGCCTACGACTTCCGCCTCGGCGCGGCGTCCAAGCTGGTGGCGGCCGACATCGCCGTGCGGGTGTGCGAGTCGGCCGTCGAGCTGCACGGCGGTCTCGGCATCATGATCGAGGAGTGCGGGGTGGAGAAGTGCCTGCGGGACTGCCTGTCGTTCCTGCACTCCGACGGCGCCCAGGACTCCATGGCCCTGCGCATCGCCGACCTCACCGCCGGGGGCTGAGCCGACCCGGGCCCTGGGGGGCTTGGGGGCCAATCGCCGTCCGGAAGCGGGGTGATAGCATAGGGGGCCATGACGGCAGCGGCGGAGGGACCAGGGAGCGGCCGGCCGGTGGTCGGCGTGGTCGGGCTGGGCATCATGGGCGGGGCGATGGCCCGGCACCTGCTGGCGGCGGGGTACGAGGTCGTCGGCCACGACGTGGCCCTGGCCACGGCCACGGCCTTCACCGAAGCTGGCGGCACGAGCCTGGCGGATGCCGCCGCGGTGGCGGGGGCGTCCGACGTGGTGATCCTCTCGCTGCCTTCGGTGGCGGCCTTCGAGGCCGTCGTCGGGGGACCGGGCGGGCTGTCCTCGGCGCCGAGCCCCCGGGCCCGCGCGATCGCCGACACGAGCACCATGCCCCTCGACCTCAAATTGGCGACCCACGAGCAGCTGGCCGGCAACGGCCTCGAATTCCTCGACTGCCCGATCAGCGGCACCGGTGCCCAGATGGCGGTCAAGGACACCGTCTTCTACACGAGCGGGGACGCGGCGGCGCTGTCTCTCGCCGAGCCGGTGCTCGCCGACTGCGGCAAGGGCGTCTTCAACCTCGGTGCACTGGGCAACGGCACCCGGCTCAAGCTCGTCGCCAACCACCTGGTCACCATCCACAACGCCTCGGCGGCCGAGGCGATCTCTCTCGCCCGCCACGGTGGCATCGACCCCGCCGTCGCCCTGGAGGCGCTGGTCGCCGGTGCCGGCACGTCCCGCATGCTCGAGCTGCGGGGCCAGATGATGGTCGACCAGGTGTACGAGCCGGCGACGATGAAGGGGGAGGTCTTCATGAAGGACGTGGAGATCATCACCGGGTTCGCCCGGAAGGCTGGTGTGCCGCTCCCCGTCTTCGCCGCCGCCGCCCAGCTCCACCTCGCGGCGGTGTCGTGCGGCTGGGGCAGCGCCGACACCGCCGCAGTTCACGCGGTGATCGAGCGCCTCTCCGGCGCATAGGGCGTCCCCGGCGGACCCGCCGCGCCCTCGGCGCCGGGGGTGGGACGCCGGCCCCATGTGGCACGGCATCGCGCTGCCGCGTTGCACGCGCTCCAATGAGCGTGTTACGGTTCGGAAACCATAACGAAACATCATTTGCCCCCCAGCGAGCAGGCGTAGGGCGGGGACGTCGGTGGTTGGGGGGCCACCCTTCCGCCGACGCGCGCCCATGTTGCGGCTGCCCGAGGGCAGGGCGGAAGGAGAGTTGTCTGTGCGTTCAGCGAGACGATCGAAGCGGGGCGAGACGCGGTCACGCCGGGCGCTCCGGACCCCCGTGGCGGTGGGCACGACGGCGGTGGCGCTGTCGTTCGCCCTGGCCGCATGCGGGAGCTCGGGTGGCAGTGCCAGCGGCACAAGCTCAAGCGGGAGCAGCGGCACAGGCTCGCCCATCAGCGTCGGCTTCGTGCTGCCGCTGACGGGGAACTTCGCCGCCAACGCCAAGCTGGAGGAGGACGGCTTCAAGCTGGGCCTCAAGCAGTTCGGCTCGACAGTCGACGGGCACAAGATCACCGTCCACTACTCCGACTCCCAGGGCACACCGAGCACCGGGCTCTCCGTGGCCAAGAGCCTGGTCACGTCCACGCACGTGCAGGTGATGGAGGGGCCGCTGGTCTCGAGCACCATCGCCGCCGTGTCGCCCTTCGTGATCGGCAAGGGGATCCCCGAGGACGACCTGTACCTCTCGAGCCCCCAGCAGATGGACCTGTACAAGTCGTCGGGTATCGGCCTCACCTCGGGCTGGGACGGCTACCAGGTGACCTCGGCCGGCGCCAACTGGGCCTACAAGACACAGAACTGGCGCCACGTGACCACCATCGGGGGAGCGTTCTCCTTCGGCTGGCAGACCGTGGGCGGCTTCGACGCCGCGTTCACCAAGCTCGGCGGCAAGATCGACCATTCGATCTGGATCCCGTCGAACGCCACCGACCTGTCCTCGTACATCTCCCAGATCCCCAAGACAACCCAGGGCGTCTTCGTGGAGCTGTCGGGTGCCCAGGCGGTGACCTTCGTCGACGACTACGCCTCCTTCGGGCTGAAGGGCACGATCCCGCTCCTCGGCATCACCCAGCTGACGACACAGTCGGCCCTGCCGAGCGAGAAGGCCACAGCGGCCCTCGGGACCTACACCGACGCCCAGTACTGTGACGGGCTCACGACCTCGACGAACAAGAAGTTCGCCGCCGCCTTCCACTCGACATTCGGTACATGGCCCGGCTACTACGCCGACGCCGGCTACGTGAAGGCCGAGATCCTGGTCAACGCCCTGAAGAAGGTGACAGGCAAGACCACAACAGGCAAGAAGCTCAGCACGGCGATGCGCAACGTGAGCATCACAGCCTCACGGGGCCCGGTGACCATCAACAAGACAACCTGGTCGCCGACCCAGAACGCCTACATCTGCAAGGTGCAGAAGGTCACAGGGACACTGCGCAACGTCCCGGTCAAGACCTACAAGGCGGTGAAGCCCTGGGGCCTCGGTATCACAAAGTCGACGTGGCTCACAGACTTCACCAAGGAGTCCGCAGGACCGCCGAGCCCGTAGCCATCATCGCAGCACGTCGACCGGGGGCGGCCGTCGAGCGGGATCTCCCGCCGGTGGCCGCCCCCGTGGCGCGCACGGGGGTATTGCGCCCAATCTAATGAGTGGGTTACAATCCCGAGAACAACACCATATTGAGACATCGCCTCGCAGTGATCAGCCGTGTTCGAGGAGGTCCGAAGGACCGCCGGTGCCGGGGGGACGGACCTTCCGTGCGGCGCCGGCACCGTCAGCGACTGACCCAGGGGTGGGAGCGGAAGGAGCGTTGTCTGTGCGAGCAGTGAGACGATCGAGGGCCGTCCGGGCCCCGATGGCGGTGGGGGCGACGGCGATGGCGCTGTCGTTCGCCCTGGCCGCATGCGGCGGGGGCACATCGGGCTCCAGCGCCGCCACAACCAGCACAAACGGTGGCAGCAATGCGGCCGGTGGCACATCGAAGCCCATCAGCGTCGGCTTCGTCCTGCCGCTGACGGGGAACTTCGCCGCCAACGCCAATCTTGAGGAGGACGGCTTCAAGCTGGGACTCAAGCAGTTCTGCTCGACAGTCGACGGGCACAAGATCACCGTCCACTACTCCGACTCCCAGGGCACACCGAGCAC
>JBOGGF010000139.1:0-3205 GCA_050743965.1 Acidimicrobiales bacterium | reverse complement strand
GGGCGTAGGTCGTCCCATGATCGCAGGTGAAGTCGCTCATGTTCTCGATCACCCCGGCCACCCGCAGGTAGCCCCGGCGCGCCATGTCGGCGGCTCGCGCCGCCACCTTCTGGGCCGCTAGGGGCGGGGTGGTGACGAGCAGCATCTCGGTGCGGGGGAGAAGGCGAGCCAGGCCCATCTGCACATCGCCGGTGCCCGGTGGGAGGTCGATGAGCAGGTAGTCGAGGTCGTCCCAACGGGCGTCCTGGAGGAACTGCTGGACCGCCCGGTTGAGGAGGAGGCCCCGCCACATGATGGCCGTGCCCTCGTCGGCGAGGAAGCCCATGGACAGCACCCGGAGGAGGCCGTCGCCGACCCGCCGCTCGAGGGGGACCATCTTGCCCTGGCGTGCCTCGACCCCTCCCTCCATCCCGAGCAGACGGGGGACCGAGAAGCCCCAGATGTCGGCGTCGAGGACGCCCACGGTCAGGCCGCGTCGGGCGAGGGCGACCGCCAGGTTGACGGTCACCGAGGACTTGCCGACACCGCCCTTGCCCGAGGCGACGGCGAGCACCCGGGTGGTGGCGGGCACGGCGGTGGGTGGCGCCTCCTCGCGGGCTTTCCACCGGGCCCGGGCCATCACCTCGGCCCGCTCGGCCGCGTCCATCTGGCCCACCTCCAGCGCGACGGCCGTCACGCCCGGAAGGCACCCGAGACGGCCCCGCACATCCCCCTCGATCTGGGACCGGAGGGGGCAGCCGGCGATGGTGAGGGCGATCGAGACAGTGACCGCCCCGGCGGGCGACACGTCGGTGCGGCGGACCATGCCCAGGTCGACGATGTCGGCGCCCAGCTCAGGGTCGACGACGGCGCGTAGGGCCTCACGGACGGCGTCTGCGCTCGGCGGTGCGGCGATCGCCGGCTCGGTCGGTGGCAATGCCTGCGAGTCGACGGTCTCGGCCGCGCCGGCGCCGGGTCGGGCGTTCGCGGCGGCCACGGTTCCCATCGTACTGGCCTGGGTCCGCATGTACGGCCGATGTTGTCGTGGCGGCGGCGGCGACCGTTGCCGAGGGCGCATTGTCCGTGAGGTACCGGTCGGGCCGGCGCCCCGGTAACATGGCACCCGATCGCAGGCGCCCGGACCCGGCCGGGCGCCTGTCGGAGTTCGCGAGACCAGCGAGGGCCGGCCCGGGGCCGGTCGCCAAGGAGGCAGCCGTGACCACGATGACGACGTCGGTGAGCATCGGCAAGAAGCCCGACCCCGTCACCCTGACCGACGGTGCGGCCGTGAAGGTCGCCCAGCTGCTGGCCGAGGAGGAGGGCGGCGAGGGCCTGGCGCTGCGCGTGGCGGTGAAGCCGGGCGGGTGCTCGGGCTACAGCTACGAGATGTTCTTCGATTCGGAGATCGCCGAGGACGACGTCGTGCGCGAGTTCAGCGGCGTCAAGGTTGCCGTCGACCCGACCAGCGCAGAGCTGCTCGCCGGTGCCACCCTCGACTTCTCCGACGGGCTGCAGGGCGCCGGCTTCCACGTCTCGAACCCGAACGCCACCCGCACCTGCGGTTGCGGCAGCTCCTTCAGCTGATCGACTTCCGGCTCGACGGCCGGACCGCCGCCGCCAACGACGACGGCGGCACCCTCCTCGACGCCTTGCGCGAGCAGCTCGGCGCACGTACGCCCAAGGACGGGTGCAGCCCGCAGGGTCAGTGCGGCTGCTGCACCGTGTGGATCGACGGTGCCCCCCGGGTCTCGTGCGTCACGCCCCTCCGGCGGGTCGCCGGGCGCGAGGTGACGACCGTCGACGGGCTGCCAGAGGACGTCCGCCGGCGGTGGGCCGACGCCTTCGTCACCGCCGGCGCCAGCCAGTGCGGCTTCTGCACTCCGGGCATCGTGCTCCGGCTGGCGGCGCTGGAGCAGCGACGGCAACCCGGCCGCCCCCTCGACGAGGCGGCCATCCGCACCGCCCTCCTCGCCCATCTGTGCCGCTGCACCGGCTGGCAGACCATCGTCGAAGCCGCCGGTGCCGTGCTCGGCGTCCCGGTCGGGCCGGACCGAGCCACTGCTCCCGCCGACCCGGCGGCGGAGCCCGCCGCCGCCGAGGCCGCGGGACCCCCCGAAGCTGGAGACGCCGATTCCGACGCCCGCGAGGGTACGTGCGGCCGTGACCCGTTGCTGGTGGCGTGGCGGGCCCAGCTGGAAGGGCCGACGTTCCAGGTCTCCTCGGCCGACACGGTGCTGGGCCGGGCCGGCTTCGCCGACGACACCGCCCCGGAGGGCGCGCTGGTGGCGGTGCCCGGGCCCGTCGCCGCGACCTCCGCCCACGCCGCCGACGCCGACGCCCATGGAGAACCGCCGACCGCCGCCGCCCACGCCGACACCGCCGCCCCGGCGGCCGGGCTGCCCGCCGGCGCGGGGATCCTCGACACCCTGGTGACGGCACCGTCCTTGGCCGAGGCGCGCGCCCGGTCGGGCAAGGTCCAGGGCCGCAACTCCTCGGTCGCCCTCGGCCACCCGCTCGAGGTCCCGCCGGGGAAGTGGGCCCTCACGCTGCGGACGACGTGGGTCGAGCCCGCCTACCTCGAGCCGGACGCCTCGTGGTGCGTGCCCGGCGGGCGGCCCGCCACGGCCCTGGCCAACGGCGGCGCCTTCGGCGGCAAACGCCACTCGCCCGTTCCCGAGGCGGCCCGGCTGCTGGCCGATCGCACCGGCCGACCGGCCCGGGTCCTGTGGCCGCGCGAGGAGGTGGTGCGGCGTGGGCCCAAGCGCCCGCCGGTCGCTCTCGGGCTGCGGGCCGACGGGACCGGAATGCTGCGAGTGGCGCGCACCCCCGGGTCGGGTCCGCTCGAGGGGTACGCCGCCCGCGTGGCGGCCGCCGTCCCGGGGGTGGAGGTCGAGGAGGTCGAGGTGCCCGGGCCGCCGGTGTCGGCGGACCTTCGCCTGGCCGGGTGGGCGGAGGTGACGGCGGCGATGGCGGTGCTGGGCACGCGGACGGCAGGGGGCACGGGCGGGTCGCCCGGGATGCCGGTGCGGGCCGGAGTGCCGGTCGAGGTGACGGCGCCCGGCGGCGGCCGCGCCCGGGTGGCCGTGGCGGCCGACCGGGTGGCGGTGGAGGTCTGGGCCGGAGAGGTGCTCGATGAGGTGACGCTGCGCTCCTACTGCATCGGCGCGGTCCACCAGGCGTTGGGATGGGTGCGCAGCGAGGGCATCGCCGTCGGCGCCGACGGCGC
>JBOGGF010000138.1:0-8367 GCA_050743965.1 Acidimicrobiales bacterium | reverse complement strand
GCGCCGGGCCGAGCTCCTGCGCCAGGGGGACCCCGACGGCCGGCTCGGGCGGGTCTCCGAGCAGCTGGACGAGGTGGTGGCCGAGGAGCGGACGGCCGTCGACGAGCTCGAGGGTGAGGCCGAGTCGTCCGGCGATCCCCGCCGGGCGGAGGTGACCCGGGACGTGGTGGCGGAGCGGCGCATCGCCCTCGACCTGCTGCCCGACGACGTGGCCGGCCGGGTCCAGGGGCTCCAGCAGTACGAGTTCGTCTCCAGTGAGGCCCGCGAGCGGTTCGAGCAGCTGGTCGAGGAGCTCCGACAGGAGGTCGCCGACACGTACTTCCGGGGCATGTCCCAGGCCCTCCAGGCCTCCGACGCCGAGCAGATGGCCAGGATGCGCGACGCCCTCGACGCCCTCAACAAGATGATCGAGCAGCGGGAACGGGGCGAGCCGCTCGACCCGAGCTTCGAGGACTTCATGGACCGCTTCGGGGACCTCTTCCCCGGGGCCGGCGACCTCGACGAGCTGCTCGAGCAGCTGGCGGCGCGCATGGCCGCGGCCGAGGCGATGTGGCAGTCGCTCTCGCCCGAGCAGCGTGACCAGCTACGGTCCCTGGCCGAGTCGCTGCTCGAGGACATGGACCTGCGCTGGCAGGTCGAGCGCCTCACGGGCAACTTGCAGCGGGCGCTTCCCGACGCCGGCTGGGGCCAGGGATACCGGTTCTCCGGCGACGCCCCCATGGGGATGGGTCAGGCGACCGACCTGGCTGCCCAGCTCGGACAGGTCGACCGGATGGAGGAGCTGCTGCGCTCGGCGTCCTCCCCCGCCGCACTCGGCGAGGTGGACATGGACGAGGTCGCCCGCCACCTGGGAGAGGATGCCGCCCGCTCGATGGAGCGCCTCGCCCGGCTGGCCCGCGAGCTAGAGGAGGCCGGGCTGGTGCAGAACCACGGCGGCCGCACCGAGCTCACCCCGCAGGGAGTCCGTCGGCTGGGCCAGCGGGCCCTCTCCGACCTCTTCGCCCAGATGCGCGACGCCCGCCTCGGAGAGCACCAGGCGACGTGGTCGGGGAGCGGGCACGACCGGGAGGAGACCTCCAAGCCCTACGAGTACGGCGACCCCTTCACCCTCGATCTCAGCCGCACGGTCCACAACGCCGTGCGCCGCGGGGGGAGCGGCGTGCCGGTGCGGCTCGGCCCCGAGGACTTCGAGGTGGTCGAGACCGAGGCCCTCACCCGCTCGGCCACGGTGCTGGCGGTCGACTTGTCGATGTCCATGCCGATGCGGGACAACTTCGTGCCGGCCAAGAAGATGGCCATGGCGCTGCACGCACTCATCTCCAACCGCTTCCCCCGGGACTACCTCGGCATCGTCGGCTTCTCCGAGGTGGCCCACGAGATCAAGCCGGAGGAGCTGCCGACGGCGATGTGGGACTACGTCTACGGCACCAATCTGCAGCACGCCCTGCTGCTGTCCCGCACGATGCTCGCCCACCAGCACGGGACGAAGCAGATCATCGTGGTGACCGACGGGGAGCCGACCGCCCACGTCGAGCCCGACGGCGAGGTGCTCTTCAACTACCCGCCGGTGCCCGAGACCCTGCGCCGCACGATGGCCGAGGTCGTGCGGTGCACCCGGGCGGGGATCACCATCAACGTCTTCGCCCTCGACATCGAGCGGACCCAGTTCCCCTTCGTCGAGCAGATCGCCCGGGTCAACGGCGGCCGGACCTTCTCCACCACGCCCGACGCCCTGGGCGGCTACGTCCTGGTGGACTTCCTTCGCCACCGGCGCGTCCTTCGCCCCGCCGGCTGAGGCCGCCGCGCCGATCCGCTGCCCCCCCCGGCGCGGCGGCACCGGTCGGCGGCACGTCGCCTGCCCGCCTACCCACGCCGCAGCTCCCATTGCCGCAGGCCACGGCGTCGTCAATTCCGGCCCGTGGCAAATCTCCCCTTGCACCCGGCCGGTCCATGGCGCAAGATGACAACGTTGTAGTTACATCAGTGCCACATGGGTGGTGAGGGGAGGCGGGCCGGTGGACATCGTGTCATTGCTCTACGGTCGCCAAGAGCGCAGCTGGCAGGCGCAGGCAAACTGCATGGGCGTCGACCCGGACCTGTTCTTCCCGGAACGGGGCGCGTCGACTAGGGAGGCCAAGGAAGTATGCCGCGGCTGCGTCGTGCGCGAGGACTGCCTCGAGTACGCCCTGGCCAACGGGGAGAAGTTCGGCATCTGGGGCGGTCTGAGCGAGCGGGAGCGTCGACGGCTTCGCCGGGCCCGTGCCATGCAGCGCCGGGGGGCCGCGACCGCCGTCAACGCCAGCTGAGGCGCGCCTCGATCGTCGTGCCGGACGATAGCCCGAGCGATTCCCAGCGGGCGGCGGGCACGCCGTCCAGGACGGACCGAGGCATGAGGCCGACGAGCTCGCACCGTTCGACGCCCGAGCCGGCCGCCTCCGCCAGCGACGCCACCCGGTCGTGGACCGCGGCCGGGCCGACGGTAAGCGGATCGACGAGGTTGCACGAGACCTGGGCCCGCCCCCCGACGTCGAACGCCAGGGAGCGCACCGCCGGGCCGCGGATGGCCCTCGCGATCGAGCGGGCGAGCGTCATGGCGGCGGTGTCGGCCAGCCAGAGGTTGTAGGCGACCAGGAAGGCGCGGGCACCGACGGCGCAGGCACCGGCGGTCGGGTGGGGGACCGGCGGACCGACGTCCGGCGCCAGGCCGGCGAAGGCCGCCCGGCGCAGCACGGGGAGCGTCCGTGTGGCCCCGCCGGGCAGCGGTCCGTACACGAAGCACGGAAGCTGCAGCGTCCGTGCCGCCCACCGGGCGAACCGATCGCGGGCGGCGACTGCCGGCGTCAACGAGGGTGGCGAGGCGATCGAGCCCCCAGCGGACCGTTCGAGCGGCACGAACGGCACCACGTCCACCAGGCCGAAGCGCGGGTGACAGCCGTCGTGCCCCGACAGGTCGCCGCACGCCACCACCGCCGCCGCCAGTGCCCGTGCCGCGTCTTCGACCGCGCCGCTGCGTCCGGCGAGGGTAAGGACCGCACGGTGGTGGTGAGGGTCGCGGTGGCGGTCCACCAGGACGTCACCGCACGCCGCCGCGAGCTCTTCCAGCAGTGCCTCGTCGCGGCCCTCGCTGACGTTGACGACGCACTCGAGATGGGTGCCGCCCGCAGGGGCGGTGCCCGGTGCGCCGATCAGTTCAGCCGGGCGCCGACCGGCTGGGCAACCCGCCGCCGCCGCAGGATCCGTCGGCGTTCTCGCTCGGAGCGGCCGCCCCACACCCCGTGGTCGATCCGGCTGACGAGGGCGTACTCGAGGCAGTCCTCGGCGACCGGGCACGTGGCACAGATCTTCTGCGCCTCCTGCACGCCGAGCCCGTCGCTGGGGAAGAAAATTGCAGGTGGCAAGTCACAGCATTTGCCGTGCGCCATCCAGTCGGTGTTCATCGGGGAGCCCCATTCACGTTTGAAAGTGTACCCGGTCGGATCACCGTGCCAGCCGGATCCCCGGCCGAGCTGCGCTCCTCCGTGCCGGCCGGCATGGGGCCGGGGGCCGGCCCGGTTACGCTGAGGCACCGTCCAGTTCGCCCACCGTCCAGTTCGCCCACCGTCCAGTGCAGGAGCCGCCATGTCCCCCGAACCCGAAGAGACCAGCGCCGATGCACCGGTGGAGCCGGTCGGTCACGCCCGGGTGGTCTACTTGGGCCCGGTGGCCCCGCACTGGGAGGTCCAGTCGGACTTCGGCGATCCCGAGATGATCGACGCCTTCCGGGACCGGGTAGTGGCCCGCCTGGTGCTCCTGCCCCCTCACGACCCCCAGTTCCGTCGGAACCGCGAGCGCGTCGTGCGCGACGCCGAGCGCGAGAACCTCGCCCTCGACTGGGACCTCGGGTTCCCCGAGGAGACCGAAGCGGTGGCGGCGGCCGAGTAGCGGTCGCGGGCCGGGGATGGTCGTGGCCGGGTAGCGGCCGCGGGCCGCGTCGGCGACGGCCCCGACCGCCGTCACTCGGGCAGGTCGATGCGCTCCAGCCACAGGCCGGGGGCCTCCAGTTCGGCCGGCGTCGGCAGGTTGCGCTCCGCCGCCCACAGGCGGGCGAGGCTGTCCTCGCCGGCCCGCTCGATCACGCCGCGTACGAACGCCGCCCCCCGGTCGACCTGGGCCCGGTCCAACTCGAGGCCGAACAGCGCTCCCGCCGCCTGCTCGCCGGCGGCGTCCTCGATCCGGTAGCGGTACCACGCCTCGCCCAACGCCCCGGCCGAGCCGGTCAGCGCGCCGCCGACGCGAGCGGTGAGGTGGTCGACGTAACCGGCCAGGGCGGTGGTGATGGCGACCAGCTCCGCCGAGGTTCGTTGCTGGCCGGGGGTCAAGAGGTCCGCCAGCAGCGACTCGGGGTCCGCCAGCAGCCGCTGGAGCGACTCGGGATCGGTCGCCTCGCCCCCCAGCCGCTCGGCCAGGCCGGACTGGGTCGCTACCAGGTCGCCGGCGACGGCATCGAGCAGCGAACGGATGCGCGACGCCACGTGGGGCCGGCTCAGCACGGCGTGGGCCGTGAGCTCGTGGACGCAGACCCACAGGCGGGCCTCCTCGGTCGGGAGGCTCCAATCCTGGGCGAACTGTGCGATGTTCTCGGGCACAACGAGGACCTCGTGCGACGGCGGCCACGGGAGCGGGAGGGCGTACTGGCCCAGTGCCCGCTGGGCCAGGTGGCCCGCGGCGGAGCCGAACTGCATGCCGAGGAGGACCGGCCCCATGGTGCCGGCGAAGCGGCCCAGCAGCTCCTCCAGCCCGCCGGCGCCGATCAGGCCTTCGTCGAGCGGCATCGGGGGCGTCGCACTGCGCTGGGCGTCGACCATGCGGGTCAGCGTGGAGGCCCAGGCGTCGAGGACCCGAAGCGCCCACGCACCGCGACCCACCGGGACGAAGCTCGTCGACTGGTCCCCGGGGCCCACGGGCAGCCCGGTGGCGTCGGCCACGTGCAGCTCGGCCACCCGGGCGAGCTCCTCCAGGGCGATGCGGGTGAGCGGATCGGCGTTGCCCTCCGGCTGGCCGTCGGTCGCCACGGCCTGGGCCAGCGACCGGGCGGCGTCAAGCCACGCGGTGTTGCCGGCGGACGCGCCGCCGATCAGCTTCAAGAGGTCGTTCAGCAGTCCCTGGAAGGGATTGCTGCCTGCACCACCCGGGTCGTCCATGCCCACGCTTGCATGCTACGGCCCCGGGGCGAGGTCCACGACCCCGATGACCGCGTGGGCACCGCGCATGGCGGTGACGGTGGCACGGCTGTCGGGCGGTAGCACGTACAGGCGGGCCCGCAGCTCGGCCATCGTCCGCACCGGCTGCCCGTCGAGGGCGACGATGACGTCGCCCGGATCGAGGAGGTGGGACGCCGCGCCGCCCGGTGCCACGTCGACGACCTCGGCGCCCGAGGCCGGGACCGTCGCCACGGTGGACGTAGTGTCCGCTCCGGTCGACGTGGTAGTCGTGCGGTCGCTCTGGGCGTTCCGGCCGACGAGACCCAGCCATCCGTGGTGGACCTTCCCCGTAGTGGCGAGCAGTTTCGCCACGCCGACGACCAGGGGTGCGGGCAGGAAGGGCCGGGGCGATGCGGCGGCGCCTGCCCCGGTGATCGTGCCGGACCGATCGAGGATCCCGATCACCTCACCCTGGGCGTCGACGAGCGGCTCGCCAGCGACGGCCGGCAGCGTGGCGCCGCCGACCATGATCGCCGCCATGTCGGTCCCTGTGCCGTAGGGGACGGCTGTGCCCACCGACGCCACCGTGGCCCGCCACGAGCGGGTACCGGTGCTCCGCCGACCGTCCCCGGTCCCCACCACCACGGTGGTGGCGGGGAACCCGGAGCCCACATCGCCGTCGTTGGCGAACCGTGCCACGGGCAGGGCGGCCGGGACGCTGAGCAGTGCGACGTCCGAACGGTGGTCGACGGCCATGACGGTCGCATCCAGGTGTCGACCGTCGACGGTGACCGCCCGGAGGCCGCGGCTGCCGGCCACGGCGTCGGCCGTCGTCACCACCAGCCCGGCACCGGCGACCACTACCCCGCAGCCCACGAGGGTGCCGGGTGCTGTGGACCGCACCAGGGACACGATCGACTGGGCCGTGCGGTGCGCCGCCGCGGCGGTGAACGTGCAGCAGCTCGCGGCGGCGGTCACCGGCCCGGCCACCGCGGTATGGCCCGACGACTGCGGTGTCCCGGGCCCCTCACCCGTGCTCAGGAGGAGGAGCGAGCCGACGGCGACGGCGACGGCGGCCACGGTGAGGACGCCGGCCGACGCCACCCGGTGGCGCCGCGACCCGGTAACCGTCGAGATCCGGGCGGCGCGAGCGCCAGGGGACACGCCGTTGCGCCCGGCATCGGACCAGATCGCGCCCATGCCCAGCTCGGAAGGGTGTCGCCACACCCGGTCGGTCGTCGGGACCCAACCGCCCGGTGCGTCGAACCCCCCGCCGCCGCCCGTGCCGCCAACGCCGCCTGCGCCGCCAACGTCCCCCGCGCCATCGTCGTCTGGGACTGTCTTGTCGGGTCCATGCCCGAAGGGGTCCGGGCCGCCAGGGAGCACGTGGGGAGGTTACCGACGCAGGCGCCTCGGTTGTCGTCGCCCTAGCCACGTACGCTTGGGCGGATGTCCCGCGACCTGGCGATCGACCTCGGCACGGCCAACACGCTGGTCTACGCCAAGGGCAGGGGCATCGTCCTCAACGAGCCGACGGTGGTGGCCCTCGACACCCGTTCGCGCGACGTGCTGGCGATCGGCGACGATGCCTGGCAGATGATCGGCCGTACCCCGGGCTACATCGTCGCGGTCCGCCCCCTGCGCCAGGGTGCCATCACCGACTTCGAGATCACCGAGCGCATGCTCCAGGTCCTCCTGCGCCGGGTCGGCGTCGGCCGGATGAACCGGCCTCGGGTGCTCATCTGCGTGCCGTCGGCCATCACCGCCGTCGAGCGGCGAGCGGTGAAGGAGGCGGCCCGCCGAGCGGGGGCGTCGTCGTGCTACCTGATCGAGCAGCCGATGGCCGCGGCCATCGGTGCCGGGCTGCCGATCCACGAGCCGGTCGGCTCGATGGTGGTCGACGTGGGCGGCGGCACGTCGGAGACGGCGGTCATCTCGCTCGGGGGCGTCGTCACCATGCGCGCCATCCGCTGCGGTGGCTTCGACTTCGACGGCTCCATCCAGTCCTACGTGCGGTCGAGCTGCAACCTGGCGATCGGGGAGCGCACGGCCGAGGCGGTAAAGATGGCGATCGGATCGGCCAGCGCCTACGAGGACGAGCAGGATGCCGAGGTCCGCGGCCGCGAGATCACGACCGGTCTGCCCAAGACCGTCGTACTCACCTCGGCCGGGGTCCGCGCAGCGGTCGAGGACCAGGTGTCCCAGATCGTGGAGGCGACGACGGACTGCCTGGGGGAGGCGCCACCCGAGCTCGCACAGGACATCATCTTCGAGGGGATCCACCTGGTCGGCGGGGGGGCGCTCCTGCGGGGGATGAGCCAGCGCCTGGCGAACGCCACCGCAGTCCCGGTGCACCTGGTCGACATGCCCCTCGAGTGCGTCGTGCTGGGGGCCGGCAAGTGCATCGAGTCGTTCGAGACGCTCCAGCCGCTCTTCGCCGCCGCCGAGCGCTGAGGTAGGGGCGGGACCTGCTCAGCCGTCCCCGGGGCCGGTACCGGCACCGGGGACCGGGTCCGGAGGGCCGCCAGTGTCCGGAGGGCCGCCAGGGTCCGGAGGGCCGGCTTCCTGAGCGCCCCATCCTTCGGTCGTCCATTCCTCGACGCCCCCGTCGATGCCGGGGGTCGCGTCGCGTTCGCCGCCGTCGAGGTCGAGCAGGATCTCGGCCACCTCCCGGACCTGCCAGTCCCGGTCGGCAGCACTACGGCGCAGGGCCTCGTCCACCTCGCCACCACTGAACGCCGCCAGGGCCACGGTCGCCCGCCGCCGTACCGTCGGACGGTCGTCGAGCGCCCCGAGAACCGCCGCCAGCCCCTCGGGCCGACCGACGGCCCCGAGGGCCGCCACCGCCGCCTCCCTGCAGCGCGTGTCGGTATGTCCTGCCGCCACCGCCGACAGGTATGGCACGGCGGCATGGGCGCGGCGCTCACCCAGTGCCCAGCAGGCCGACTCCACCACGAGCGGGTCGTCGTCGTCGAGCGCCCGTTCGAGGGCGGAGGCGATACCGGTCCCATCGACCGACGCCGCCAGGTCGGCGGCCCGCCGGCGCACCTCGGGGGAGGCGTCGGCCAGCGCAGCTCGCAGCGTCGGCGCATCGAGCCGGCCGCAGCGGTCGAGGGCTCCGAGCGCGGCTGCCCGCACCCCGGCGTCGCTGTCGCCGAGCGCCCGCACCCCGGCGTCGGCGTCACCC
>JBOGGF010000137.1:0-3746 GCA_050743965.1 Acidimicrobiales bacterium | reverse complement strand
ATCTTCTTCCGTGAGGTCCAGGGCGTGTGGCCCGAGATCGCGCCCTTCGCCGACCGGCGCGCCCTGGCGTCGGCCGAGCGGCTGGGCCTCGGGACGGACGCGCGGTCCCTCACCCGGTTGGTCGACGACGACACCCTGCCCCGCCTCGTCGCCGCATTGGTGCGAGTCGACCGCAAGGGAGCGGCTGCGGAAGTGCGGGCCGCCGCTCGAGCGGCCTGACGGCGCCGCGTGGCCCGAGCTGCATGGTGGCGCCGCCGGGATCACGCGCCGATGGGCCGGCCGGCAGCGCGCCCGCGCCGCGTCACGCGGGCGGCACTGGGCGGCGGTCCCACGACCCGGCACGTGATCGCCCCGATCTCCCGCCCGCCGCCGTAGCCGCTGCCGCGCTGCCGCACTCGGTCCCTCCGCCGTCGTGACCTTCCCACCCCGGACCTATGCCCGACGAGCCCGCCGACGATGCTCGCGGGCTCGCGGGCTCGCGGGCAGGGTGCCCGCACTCCGCTCAGGCCCGGAGGTCGAGGACGAGCTTGCCCTGGACGCGCCGACCGGCGATCCGGTCAAAGGCCTCGCCCACCTGCGCCAGGGGCAGGACGGAGTCGACCGTGGCCTCCAGTCGGCCGCTGGCCAGTGCTCCGAGAGCGGCGGCGATCCCCCGGGAGATCGCTTCCTCGGGCTCGATCAGGCCGCCGTAACCGATGACGGTGAGGCCCTTGCGGTAGAGCGACTGGAGCGGCAACGTGCCGTGGGTCTCGGCCGAGGTCCCGAACGTGACCAGGCGGCCGTGGGGCGCCATGGCCTCGACGGCGGCGCCGGTGTAGCCGGCGCCCAGGGGGTCGAAGACGACCGTCGGCCGCAGATCGGCCACGGCGCGGGCAAGGTCACCTGTGCCCGCCACGACCACGTGGCTGGCGCCGTGGGAGCGGACGCCCGGCGCCTTGGCGTCGCTGCCGGTCTGGCCCCACACGGTCGCCCCGATCGAGCGGGCCAGCGACACGATCATGCTGCCCACCCCGCCGCTCGCGCCGAGCACGAGCACCCGGTCCTCGGCAGTGACCCGTCCCAGCTCGGTGACGGTCCGCCAGGCCGTCACGCCGGCCACGCCCATGGCCGCGGCGGCGAGCGGCCCGACCCCGGCGGGCACCTCGACCGTCGCCGCCACCGGCACCACGGCGGCATCGGCCCACGTCCCGTCCCGGAGGCTGCCAAGCCCGTGGCCGTGGACGACCACCCATCGGCCGTCGAGCCTGCCGACGCCCTCGGCCCCCAGGGTCCGCGGCAACGGCGTCGCCGGCGCGACCCGGCCGAGGGCGTGGTAGCGGTCGACCGGATTGACTCCGGCGTAGGCCATCTCCACCACGGACTCGCCGTCGGCCGGGGCGGGAAGCTCGACCTCCTCGACCACCAGCGGTTCGCCGTGGACTACCAGCTGGGCTGCCGTAGTGCGCATCCAGGCGACCCTACCCAACGGCCCTTGGCGGCACGTCCCGGGGGACGGCGGCCCGGACCCGGGGTATGGGTCGAAGCGTCGAAGCATGGCCGATGCCGATCCGGTGCCCCAAGCCGATCGGGAGGAGCTGGCTCGAGCAGCACACCGAGCCGTAGGGCGGCCTCAGTTCGGCTGCAGCACGAACGGGGCCGGCTCGGCGGCCAACGCGGTGGCGGACCCCATCGCCCGGGTCAGGTGCTCCTCGGCGAGCGAGCCGGGCTGCGCCACCACCGCCAGCCCGGCGTCGGCGAGGGCAGCCGCCACCTGGTGCTGGTGGTCGTCGACGTGCTCACCCCGCGAGCTCTGGCGCGGCAGGAGAATGGGGCACTTGCCGGCGCGCAGCGCCATCAGGGCCGATCCGACGCCCGCGTGGGCGATAACCAGGTCGGCCCGGGCAATCTGGTCGGCCAGCTCGGTCGCCGGGAGAGCCACCCGCCCGTCGATGGGAAGGTCGGAGACGTCGGTCGACCCCGTCTGCCACAGGACCTCGACGTCCGGCGGCAGCACGCGCCGGACATCGTCGACGAGCCGGCGGAAACCGTAACGGCTGCTCCCGACGGTGACGACGACCCGCCGTACCGGTCCGCCCGGGCCGGGCACGGCGATGAAGCCGTCGAACACCGACCCGCGGAAGTGCCAGTCCTGCCTCGTGGTCGTCCACGTCCGGTACTGCCCGTAGCGGTGCACACCGGGGACCCGCTCCAGGATCCGGGCGGACATCGACGGTTCGTCGACGCGTGCCGCGCTCTCGATGAAGTGGCAGGGTATCCCGAGGGCGCGGGCGATGGTCAGGAAGGGCACGGCCGGTAGTGACCCGGTGCTCACGACGGCGGTCCAGCCCCCTCGGCGCAGGAGCTCAAAGGCGTTGCGGGCGGTTGAAAGCGTGCCCCGGACGTCGCGTGGGTTCGACCGCGGGATCGGTACCAACCGTTCGCCCCGCAGGAGCGCCCGGCTCTGGACGGTGTCGGGCGTGGCCCAGCTCACCTCGGCCGGCACACCGACCAGGCGTGGACGCAACAGCCACATCTCCTCGAGATGTCCGCCGGCACCTGCCACGAGCAACGTTCGCACCGCACCGTTGTGCCATTGGCCCATCCCGCTGGCATCCCACGCTGCGGGCAGTCCGATGAGACGGCCATGGGACAGCGCCCCGGCGACCGTCGCCGCCCGCCAGCCTCACCCTGCCGGCCGGCCCACTGCCGGACGCCAGTGGGCCTCGGCGCGCTCGCGCCAGACCCGCGCCGCACGCGCCGAAGCCTGCAGGTGGGGCGAGGCGGCCAGCAGTGCCCGCCCCGACGGCCGCAGGGCCGTCGTCACCGTCCGCAGTGCCAACCGCTCGGGGAAGAAGTCCTGGTAGAAGGGATTGCTCGGCGAGCTGCACGAGTCGACGAAGCGGGCGTCGGTCTCCCCCTCGAAGTGCTCCCCGGACGCCAGCCCGAGCAGGACGCCCGGTCCGAAGCGGGAGAAGGTCTCGTCGTAGGTGATGCGGAAGACGAACATGCCGTCGCCCGAGCGCACGGCGCACTGCGTGGCGACGGGCACACCGCCCGCCTCGAGGGTCAGGAGCGACAGGCCCCCCGTCTCGGCCCACCGACGGCACAGGTCTCGGAAAGCCGCCTCGAGGTGCGGGTGGCACCGCAGCGCGGTGCCTGCCTCGCCCTTCCATCCGCCGGCTTCCATGGCGATGAGCTCGTCCACCGCCGCCGGGTCTCCGGTGCGGTCGACACAGCGAGGCGCGCCGCCGAGCTTCGCCTCGAGCCGCTGGGCCCGGCGGCGAGCCTCGCGGAGCCGCTTGGCCCCGAGCACTTCGGGCCATGCGAGCCCGCTCTCGCGCGCCGCCGCCCGCAGCAGGATCGGGCGGTCGTAGGGATCGGACAGCTCGAACGGCAGGCCCAGCGACTGGCTGGCCTCGGTCCACGCCACCCCCACCGGTCCTTCGAGGTGCAGGCGGTCGACCGTCACCAGGGCGGGTCGGCGGCCGGCCCCGAAGACCGCGCCGTCCGACAGCGCCCGCAGCAGGCCGGTGCAGGCCGCCGCCGGCTCGTCCGCCGCCACCAGCGGCGTGCCGAGCACCGGGAAAAGGGGCACCGGATCCGGGTCCAGGCGCGTCGTGAGGGCCGGCACGGGCAGGCGGCGCCAGCGCCGTGCCTGCCGCACCGCCAGGGCGGCCTTGAAGCGATCGCCGTCGTCGACGACCAGGAGGCGCACGCCGCCGGCGAAGGCAGCGTCGTGCGCAGCCGCCGCCAGCAGAGACTCGGGC
>JBOGGF010000136.1:0-2916 GCA_050743965.1 Acidimicrobiales bacterium | reverse complement strand
GCGCCACACCGCTTCAGCCGAGGCGCCCGCCGTGCCGCCGTCGGGCGGCTCCGTCGGGGACGGCGCTCGGACCTCCGGATCGCCGTCTCCGGGTGCCAGGGGCGCCGCGTAGGTGACGGGCGCCGGGAACGCCGTTGCCCCGCTCCGCTCGCCCACTGAGAGGTCGTGGCAGCCGAGGCAGATCACGACCCGGCGATCGGCGTCCCAGAAGGCCCGCTGCCCGGCGGCAGTGACGGCCGAGCACCTGGCGCACTGGGCGGCGAAGCGGAGTGCCATGACGCGACTGCGGCCCATGCGACATTCTGGCAACCGGGTGTGCCGCCCGCCGTGCCGCGCGCCGTGTCAGCCCGCCGTGCGCCGCACGCGCCCGCTGCGAACTGGCTGTCCATGCCGGAGGGCCGCGGGGTCCGGCGGCAGGTCGCTCAGCCGCCGCCGAACCACCGGTCCCGCCACGGGTACAGGTGGCGGTCGGTGACGGCGTTGAGGACGCGGCGGGCGTCGTGAAAGTGATCGCCCATGTACCCGGCGACGGTCAGCATGCCGAGGACCGGCTGCCCGGCCGTCCTCGCCGCCACCAACGCCGCTCCGTACCACCGGGCGCCGAGCAGCTCGAGGAGCACGTGCGGGTCGAGGTCGGCCACCCGCTCGCCGGCGACCCCTGAGAGCCGCAACAGGCGCTCGGTGGTCGCCCCGGCGCCCAAGGGGGGTCGGTGGTCGGGGAACACCCCGAGCAGGAACAGGGCCAGGTCGCCGAGGCGGCGGTAGATACCTGGGCGCTCGGTTGGCTCGACCACGTCCAGCAGCTCGGCCAGTCGGGACGGATCGAGCTCGCTGTAGCGGCGGCGACTCCATCCGCGGGCCGTGCGGGTCCACGTCACCCCACTGTGCACCCGGGTGTAGGAGGCGAGCAGCTCCACCAGGAAGAACCGGCGCTCGGGGCCGGCGAGCAGGTTGCGTAGGACGTCGGCGTCGAAGACGGGGATCCGCAGTCGGGGCGCCCATCGCTCCTCGACGAAGGTCGCCGATTCGAGGGCGTCGGCGGTCCGGTGGACGGCCACGGCGAAGGTGAGGAAGGGCGAGCAGCCGAGGGAGACCAAGCGATCCTCGTCCGGACCGAACACCGCCTGTTCGAGGGCGGGCGACCCGAGCACCTCGGCCATCGGACCGTCCGCCGCCCCCACGGCACGCAGCAGCCGGCGGTCGCCCTCGGTCAGGTGCTGGCGGTACAGCAGCTCGACGTCGCACATGGCGGTGGTCAGCGTAGGCGCCGCCTCGGCTCCCGGGGACGGCCATCACCGGGGGCAAGGTGGCCCACCTGCTAGGAAATGCGGATGCAGCTCGGTTTCGCCCCACCGATGTCCGGCAGCTGGGTCACGCCGGAGCACTGTGCCCGCATCGCCATCCGGGCCGAGGAGCTCGGCTACCGGTCCCTGTGGACCTTCCAGCGGCTCCTCTCGCCGGTAGACGACGAGGGGCACGAGGTGCTGGAGCCCCAGTACCGCGCCGTCCACGACCCGCTCACCATGGCGGCGTTCCTGGCCGGCCAGACGCAGTCGGTCCGTATCGGCATCGGTCTGGTGAACGCGCCGTACTACTCGCCGGCACTTCTGGCCAAGGCGCTCACCACTATCGACCACCTCTCGAGCGGCCGCTTGGACGTCGGCATCGGCATCGGATGGCTCGCCCAGGAGTTCGCGGCCGTCGGTGCGCCCTACGAACGGCGGGGGGCGCGCACGGAGGACTTCCTGCGCTGCCTCGAGTCCATCTGGACGGAGGAGGTCGTCGACTATGACGGCGAGTTCTACCGGGTGCCGCGGGCCAAGGTGGAGCCCAAGCCGGTGCAACGGCCGTACCCACCGATCGTCCTCGGTGGCGCCGCCGAGCCGGCCTTGCGTCGCGCCGGGCGCCTGGCGTCGGGCTGGATCAGCAGCAGCCGGGCGGACCTCGCTGCCATCGACCGGTCGATCGGCGTGGTCCGGGCGGCGGCCGTCGAGGCCGGCCGGGACCCCGCAACCCTTCGGATGATCTGCCGGGGCGTGGTCAAGGTCCGTGACGGCGAGCGGGCGCCACTCGTCGGGTCACTGGAGGAGATCCGGGGAGACCTGGACCGGTTGGCAGCGGCCGGGGTGACCGAGACCTTCGTCGACCTCAACTTCGATCCGCTGGTCGGCTCGCCCCATGCCGACCCCGAGGCATCGATGCGTCATGCCCTGCGGGTGCTCGAGGGGCTCGCCCCCGAGGATTGAGCCGCGCCGACCGTCACCCGCGGTGGCGGGCGGCCGACGGGCCACCGCCAGCTGGCGCACAACGGTCGATGGCGTCGAGCACCGTCTCGGCCACGTTGGTCATCGCCGCCAGCTGCTCGGGGGTGAGTACGTCGACGAACGCGCGGCGGACCGTCGCCACGTGGCCCGGGGCAGCGGCGGCGAGTGCCTCCCGGCCCCGGTCGGTGACGGCGACGTACAGCCCCCGCTCGTCGGTGGGGCAGCGTTCCCGGACCACCAGGCCACGGCGTGCCATGCGGGCGACGTGGTGGGAGAGGCGGCTCTTCTCCCAGCCGAGCTGCTCGCCCAGCTCGAAGGCGCGCAGCCGCCCGCCCGGGTAATCGGTCAAGGCGACCAGGACGCCGTAGTCCGTGAGCGAGATGTCCCCGTGGGCCGCCATGTCCCGACCGAGGACGCTGGAGAGCTTGGCGTGCAGTCGGAGCAGCCCCCGCCATGCCGTCTCCTCTTCGGAAGTGAGCCATTGGGTGCCGGTAGGTGTGGCGCCCGGCCCAGCGGTCGACGGTGCGTGTGGGTGGGGTGCAGTCATGGCGAGCTCCGTGGTCGGGCGCCCGGGTGCGCGACCGCACCGAGGCGATCAGGTCGTTCCTCGCCGGAGGGGCGTGTGCCGGCCGGCAGCGGAGAGCACGGCCGG
>JBOGGF010000135.1:0-3849 GCA_050743965.1 Acidimicrobiales bacterium | reverse complement strand
CTCCTGCTCTCGGTCGGCT
Source organism: Acidimicrobiales bacterium (assembly GCA_050743965.1). Classification (GTDB taxonomy): domain Bacteria; phylum Actinomycetota; class Acidimicrobiia; order Acidimicrobiales; family RAAP-2; genus DAHUZJ01. The sequence continues at coordinate 3,830 of JBOGGF010000135.1, read as the reverse complement.
ACGCCGCCATCGGTGGCACCTCGGTCCTCGCCGGCGCCGCGTGGTCCACCCGGCATGCACTCGGGGCGCGACCCCCCACGGACATCATGGTCGACGGCGTCCTGATCGGCCTCTCGGCCACCATCGGTTCGGGCACCGGCCTCCTCTTCGCCACTGCCCTGGCGCCCGAGATGGGGCTCCTCGGCATCACCGCCGCCCAGAGCCTGGCCAGGCGATGGGACCGGCGGCGCATCGTGACCGCGGCCGCGGTCGTCGGTGTGTCCATCACGGGCGCCGGCGCATTGAGCTGGACCGTCGCCCGGGCCGGCGGCGCCGCAGTCGCTGCCGTCCTCGGTGTCGGCGCCGGCGGTCGTGCGGACGCTGCGCCCCTGCCCCGCCGCGTCCCCGCGACCGCCGGCTGCCCGCCATCATGGAGGCCGTGATGCCCGACGACCCGGGCCGGCTCCTCCTCGCCGGCGACTGGCACGGCAACCGTGAGTGGGCCGCCACCTGCTTCGCCGCCGCGGCGGACCGGGAGTGCGGCACGATCCTCCAGCTCGGCGACTTCGGGCTCTGGCCGGGGCGGGAGGAGGCGTGGCTCGACCACCTCGAAGCCCTCGCCGAGCACCACGGGGTCGGCTTGGTGTGGATCGACGGCAACCACGAGGACCACGCCTCGCTCGAGCGCTGGCGGGCGGCGGCTGACGAGCGGGGCCTCGTCCCGATGCGCCCGCACGTCGCCTGGGCCAGTAGGGGCGCCCGTTGGCAGTGGTCGGGCTGGCGGTTCGGCGCGCTCGGCGGGGCAGTGAGCGTCGACCGCTTCCTCCGCCGGGAGGGGGTCAACTGGTGGCCCCAGGAGGTGGTCACCGCCGCCGACGTCGACCAGCTGGGCGACGAGCCGCTCGACGTCCTGGTGACCCACGCCGGGCCGTCGTCGGACCTCGCCCACCGGCCGATCCGGCTGCCCGAGTCGATCGTCCGCGACATCCGCCAGGTGCGCGACCACATCGACCGGGCCGTCGCCCGGACCCGGCCCCGGCTCGTGGTCCACGGCCACTACCACATGCGGCTCAGCTACGAGTCGGTCGGGGTCCGGGTCGAAGGGTTGGCCCACGACGGCGCCCAGGGCGAGGACGCGTGGGCCGTGCTCGACCTGCACGACGGGCTCAGCCTGTCGTAGGGCCTCCGAACCGTTGAGCATCGCCACCGCGAGGTCGCCGGCGCCACCGGCGGCGAGGGCGGACCGGACCCCGCCGAAGTCGTCCAGCACCGCTCGGATCACGGTGCCACGATGGCGGGGAGGGCCTGGCCGATCGGCTCCCGCACGACGGCGTCGGCCACCCGGTCGTAGGGGGTCGGCTGGGCGTTGACGATCACCACGGCGGCGCCGTGGTCGGCGGCCAGGGGGACCAGACCGGCGGCGGGGTGCACCCCGAGGCTGCTCCCGGCGGCGAGCAGGAGGTCGCAGCGCCGGGCGGCCTGCTCCGCTCGTTCGAGGTCGGCCGGCACGAGCGACTGGCCGAAGCTGACGGTGGCCGACTTGAGGATCCCGCCGCACCGCAGGCAGGCGGGGTCCTCCTCACCGGCCCGCACCCGCTCGAGCGTCGTTGCGGCCGGCCCGCGATCGCCGCACGCCATGCACACGATCGCCCGCATCGTGCCGTGGATCTCGACCACCTTCGCCGGGTCGTTGCCGGCCAGCTGGTGGAGCCCGTCGATGTTCTGGGTGACGAGGGTGTCGAGCTTGCCCTGGCGCTCGAGAGCGACGAGGGAGAGATGGCCGGCATTGGGACGGGCCGCCCAGGTCGGCGAGCTCAGCCGGGTGCGCCAGGCGCGCCGGCGCACCTCCTCGTCGCGGAGGTAGGCGTCGAGCGTCGACAGCCGTTCGGCCGCCGGGTCCTTCGTCCACACGCCCTGCGGGCCCCGGAAGTCGGGGATGCCCGACTCGGTGGAGATCCCCGCCCCGGTGAGCACCATCACCCGCGCGGCGGCCTCCACGAGCAGCTGCGCCACCACAATCGGTTCGCTGGGATCGATCGGCACCGATGCGGGAGGCTACCGGCGAAGTGTGGGGCGGCTGGGGTCGCTACCCTTGCAAGCTGGAGTGGTTGGATGACCCAACGATCCGAGCGCACCACCGACGAACACCATCGGCTCGCCGGCGAGCGCGAGCACTTGGCCGACGGACGTGGCGCACCGCCGGCAGCTCGCCGACACGTCGGCGATGGTCGACGCGAGCGAGGCGCTGATCCGGCAGGGCCGTTCGGCCCTGGCGCGCTCGGGCAATCACCTCGGCCGGGCGGCGGCGACGCTGGCACGGCGACGCCCTCGCGGCCGGCGCGAGCAGGCGGCCCGTCGACCGGGAGTCCGGTGAGGAGGAGCGTCATCCGCCCGGGTGAGGAAGGGGTCGGTGCCGTCGCCCGGCCCGGACCGGCTGGCAGCCGGCGAGGACCGGGCACTGCGGACACCGAGCTCCTCGTCGTCGGCGGTGGCGCCGCCGGGGTCGCCGCGGCGCGCGCCGGAGCCCGGCACGGGCTCCGGACGGTCCTGGTCCAGGACGGTCCCATCGGCGGCGAGTGCACGTTCACCGGCTGCGTCCCCTCCAAGACGCTCATCGAGGCCGCCGGCCAGGGGCTCGCCTTCGACGCGGCCCGCACCCGCATGGGTGACGTCGTCCAGGCCGTCGCCGGGGCCGAGGACGAGGCGGTGCTGTCGAGGCAGGGCATCACGGTGGTGTCGGCACGAGCACGGTTCGTCGGGCCCCGGACGCTCGCCGCCGCCGGCCGCACCTACCGGGCGCGGCGGGTCGTCCTCGCCACCGGTTCGGCCCCGGCGGTCCCGGCGGTCGAGGGGCTGGCCGACGTCGGCTACCTCACCAACGAGTCGGTGTTCGACGTCGAGTCCCTGCCCGGATCGCTCGCCGTCGTGGGCGGGGGCGCGATCGGCTGCGAGCTCGCCCAGGTCTTCGGGCGCTTCGGGGCCACCGTCCACGTCGTCGAAGCGGGCACCCGCCTCCTCCCCGAGGAGGAGCCCGAGGCGAGCGCCGTGGTGGCCGGCGCCTTCGTCGCTGCCGGCATCGGGCTGCACCTCGGGGTGCGGGCGTCACGCGTCACCCGGCGCCCGGAGGGCGGGGGGATGCAGCTGGCGCTGTCGGACGGCTCAGTGCTCGACGTCGACGCCCTTTTGGTGGCGGTCGGGCGGCGTCCCGTGGCGGAGACGCTCGACCCGGCGGCGGGTGGGGTCGACCTCGACGAACGGGGCTTCGTCCGCACCGACCACGCCCTACGCACTAGCGCGCCCGGGGTGTACGCGGCCGGCGACGTCACCGGCCGCATGCTCTTCACCCACGCGGCGGACGAGATGGGCCGCCTCGCCGTGCGAAACGCCTTCGCCCGGTGGCACCGTCGCCGGTTCACGACGGCGGCGGTGCCCTGGGTCACCTTCTGCGATCCCGAGGTCGCCCGGGTCGGCGTGACCGAGGCGGCGGTGGCCGGCAGCGGTGCACGGGTCGCCCACCTGCCGCTGCACGCCGTCGACCGGGCGCTCGCGGCCGCCCGCACCGAGGGCTTCGTGAAGCTCATCGCCGGCCCGCGGCCCGTCCTGCGCCGGGTCGGCGGTGGGGAGCTGCTGGGAGCGACGATCGTCGCCCCGCGAGCGGGCGAGATGATCCACGAGGTCGCCCTCGCCATGCGGGCCGGCGTCTTCACCGGCCGGCTGGCCCAGACGGTGCACGCCTACCCGACCTGGTCGACAGCGGTTCGCCAGGCGGCCGCCCAGTTCTTCTTCGAGGTCGACGGGCGGCGGGCGAGGCCGGCCACGGGCTCGCCGGCGCGATGAGGGCGGCCGTGGAC
>JBOGGF010000134.1:0-2384 GCA_050743965.1 Acidimicrobiales bacterium | reverse complement strand
CAGGGAACCCAGGTAGTCGCCGGCCTCCTCAGGGGTGATGCTTTGTGCCGGTAGGTCGAGGTTGGAAGCGATCGCCTCGGCGATCTCCCGGAAGGGGATCCCTTCTTCTGCGACTCCGTGGAGTCGTGCCCCGGCCGGGGCCGACTCGAGCGCGAGCCGCAGCAGGCGTGCGGCGTCGTAGGTGTTGACGGCGGGCCACCGGTTCGAGCCGTCGCCCACGTAGACGGCCGCGCCCCTCTGCCGGGCGAAGCCGATGAGCGCAGGGACGAAGCCGGTCTTGTCGAGGTCGCTGTGCACGGTCGGGGCCAGTCGGACGACCGAGGCTCGTATGCCGCGCTCGCCGAGGCCGATGACGATGTTCTCCCGGTCGCCCATCGGGCCTGCGGGCGCGGTGTCCTCTTCGGTGCCGGGGCGGCCGGTGATGCCCGCCATCGCCAAGATGAGGGTGCCATTGACGCCGACGAAGGGCCTGCCCGTGCCCTCGAGGGCCGAGCCCATTGCGCCGAGGGCCTTTCCATCCGCGGCCATGGCGCCCTCGATGTCGCCGCTGTGAAGGAGATCGTGGCGGAACGCCAGGTGGATGACCCCGTCGGAGGCGGCGGCGGCGTCAGTAAGGACGTCCAGGTCATCGAGGGAGCCGCGTTGCACCTTGGCCCCGAGGGCCTCCACTGCGACGGCGGCCGCCTGCGAACGGGCGAGCCCGACCACCTCGTGCCCGGCGCCGAGGAGCTCGGGGATGAGGGCAGAGGCGATGTGGCCGGATGCTCCGGTAACGAGAACACGCATGAGCTCGACTCCTTCCAAGCGTCGATCGTGGGATCCGCTCCGATCGGGCGGACCGGATCGGCTCCATCCTTGGGGTAAGCCGGGTGAACGGGCATCACCTGATCGGGGTGAATGACCTCGGCGGCCGACCTGTGCGACGGCGCGTCGAGCCGTCTTGCGCCGGGGCTGCTCTGGGTCGCGGGCGGGCAGGGGGCGCAGCCCGAGCCCGAGCCCGAGCCCGAGCACCTCGGCCTCGGCGAGCACGCCGTAGAGCGCCGCCTGGTCGGCGACAATATGACCGTGAGCACGGTGTGGTCGCCGCGCGTCTCGGCCCGAAGGACGCAAGGGAGGGCGCAGCAGATCGTCTCGCCCAGGCGGCCGCGGACGGAGATCTCGAAGCGCTGGGGCCAGGGATCGCGGTTATCGGTCACTGGCTCACCAAACACGAGTCATCCCCGGGCCAGGTCGCAGGTTCGCAACTGCAATGGGAACTGGCGTGATGACGGCGCCTCCTGTGGTGGCCGGCTCTTCCGTCCAGCTTCGTCGCCGGCCGGATGAACGGCCCTCACCCGATCAGGGTGATTGCAAGGCAATGGTCCACCGACCGGCGGCTTGAACGGCCGGGATCTGACCGGCTCGGCGCGACCTCGGTGACGTTGACCGCCGGCGGCTACGGCTTCGGCGCGGCGGCTTTCGTCCAGCCTCTGGAGGGTGCGAGCAGACCCAGGTCGCGGGCACGGATGACCGCCTCGGACCTGCGGTGGGTGCCGAGCTTGGCATAGAGGTTCTGGACGTGAGTCTTGACGGTGTTCTGCGAGACGTAGATCTCGCGGGCGATCTCGGGGATCGTGAGGTTGGTGGGTAGGTAGCGCAGCACGCGAAGCTCGCTGTCGCTCAGCGGCTCGACCGGTGGCTGCGGGCCGGCGGGGGACGAGGGCCCGGCCCCGGAGAGCAGGCTCTGGATCTCGGCAACCATGGCCCCGTGGGCGGTGCGGCATCGGGCGTGGCGCTCGAGCAGGTCCGGCACGGGGTGCAAGAAGAACGGCAGCACGATGCCGTTCGGTTCGGCGGTGTCCAGCGCGTGCTCCAAGGCGGTGTCGGCTGCCGCCCGATCTCCGAGAGCGTCTCGGGCGCTCGCCTCCAGAATGAAGGCGTGAGGCAGCCAGACCTGCCAGTACACGAGGGCGGGGCGGTCCAGGACCGGGGCGAGCGCGCCAAGCGCCGCTTGCGGGTCACCTTGGGCGAGCCGGAGCCCTGCGGCGGCGATGCGGATCTCGGCGTGTTCACCGTCCTGTTGGCTGAGCCCGGCCAGGGCCTGCTCGGCGCGCTCGGTCTCGCCGAGACGCACCAGGGTATGTACCACTAATGCCTGCGTCGGGGGGACGGTATGGTGCGGCACAGCGAGCCGCCCCCCCATCCGCTCCGCTGCCTCGAGCCCGGCCAGCGCCTCGGCGTCGTGTCCACGCGCCAGCTCGAGCAGCCCGCGCAGGGCACGGATACTCAGTGCGGGAGCGGGATGGGTTTCGGTTCTGAGAGCGCGTTCGGCGCGCTGGACCCACGGCTCGGCCTCGTCCAGCTGTCCCTGCCAAACCAGCACCGCCCCGAGTACCGTGCAGGCG
>JBOGGF010000133.1:0-8054 GCA_050743965.1 Acidimicrobiales bacterium | reverse complement strand
CCGGGCCATCCGGTGGGCGGCCGTCCGGTGGCGGCGCCGGCTGGCCGGGGGGGGCGTCGCCCTCCTCGGGCTCGCCGTGCTCGTCCCGCTCGTCCCGGTGGCTCCGTTCACGGCCGCCGTCCCGGTCGGGCTCCCCGCGTACTTCACCCACTCCCACCCCCAGGTGCCGGCCGGGAGCGTGGCGCTCGTGTACCCGTACCCGTCGGAGGCATTCCCCCAGGCCGAGGCGTGGCAGGCCGCCGCCGGGCTGCCCTTCGAGATGCCGGGGGGCTACTTCCTCGTGCCCGGGTCGACCGGCGCCGTGTCCTTCAGCCCGGTGCTCTCCTACGCCCGGACAAGTCAGCTCGGCCTGGTCCTGACCGAGCTCTGGCAGGGGAAGTCCGAGCCCGAGACGGCCACAGTCCGGTCCGACCTCCGGGGCGAGCTGGCCGCCTGGCACGTGCGGACGGTGGTGGCGGTGCCCCAGGACGGCCCCGACCCGCCGGCAGCGCTCGACTACCTCGAGTGGCTCCTGGGCAAGCCGTCGGCAACGCAGGGCGGCACCGTCGACTGGTACCGGCTGCACTGGCCGATGGCGGCGAAGCACGGCTGACCGCGAGTCGCCGGCGGCGGTCGCGGGACGGTCGCCGTCAGTGGAAGGAGGCGCCCGACGGGTCCGACACGGCCTCGTCGTGGTGCAAGGAGCGGGAGCGGGTGCGCAGCATCTCGTTGCTCGGGTCGCCGCTCCCCGCGACGACCGCCGAGTTGGACAGCACGAGCGCCCCGGAGAAGAGCACCAGGAGCGACAGCGCCTCCAGCGGGCCCCAGGGAGCGCTCGTCCGCAGGTCGTCGCCGAACAGGGCCACGCCGATGAGGATGCTCGCCAAAGGGTCGAGCAGCACGATGGTCGACTGCGAGGCGGCGATCGGGCCGGCGTGGTAGGCGTTCTGGGTCAGGAAGACGGCCACGACCCCGCCAAGGCCCAGCCCGTAGGTCTCCCAGTGCCAGAACATCGACAGCCAGTCCCCGGCGATGTAGGCGGTGACGACCTTGGTGCACGCCGCGGTGAAGGCGTAGGCCACGGCGGCACCCGAGCCGTACATGGTGGCCCGCCACCAGCGGGGGCCCCGGCGGGCCAGGACCACGGCCAGCACCGTCGCCCCGAGGCACGGCACCCCGACCTCCACCCAGTCCAAAGTGGTCGGCTGGAGGTTGCCGCCGCGCGGGTTGGCGAACACGAGGAAGCCGGCCAGGCCACCGGCGGCCGCCACCACGGCGGCCCACTCCCGCCAGCCGACGGCGAAGCGGAACCAGACGGCCAGGATGAGCACGAGGAACAGCAGCTCGGTCGTGAGCACGGGCTGCACCTCGGTGAGGCGGCCGAGGTGGAGGGCAGCGGCCTGGAAGACGAAGGAGAGCACCATGAACGCCAGTCCCGCCAGCCACACCCGGCGCCGCACGGCGAAGGCGAGGAGGCGAAGGCGCATGGTGTCGCCACCGGGCGCGTCCTCGACCCCCATGCGCTGGAGCACACTGGTGAGGGCGTTCGACAGGGACGCGAGGAAGGCGAAGACGTACACCATCGGCGCGCCCCATCCTACGTGGGCAGATAGCGGATGGGGCCGGCCGAGGGCCGGTGCCGGCCCACCCCACGGTGGAGTCGCTCAGGGTCCGGGCGGTGCGGCGCCGGATCGTCGGTCACTGGCGGGGCTCCCGTCGCACCAGGGGATGTCGGTCACGTACGACCAGCTGCGGCGGTGGATGGCCGAGAGGCCGTAGCCGCGCAGTGCCAGCTGGTGCGCCGGGGACGGGTAGCCCTTGTTGCGGTCGAAGTCGTAGGCCGGGTAGTGCACGGCATCGGCGCGCATCATCCGGTCCCGCACCACCTTGGCCAGCACCGATGCCGCCGACACGGCGGCACAGCGGGCGTCACCGTCGACCACCGGCACGACCGTGCCCGGCAGGTGCACCGTCGGGAGCGGTGGCGCCGCCGGTTGGGGCTCGGCGGCCGTCGCGCGGCTCGGGGCCACCGCCTCGGCGATCGACGGTGCGGCCGGTAGTGGCGCCGCCCGCAGGAGGTCGTAGGGCCCGTCGATCACCAGGGCGTCCGGGCACAGCTCGAGGCCGGCGAGGGCGCGGTGGGCGGCCAGGCGGAGGGCGGCCGTCATGCCCCAGCGATCGCACTCGGCCGGGCTGGCGTGCCCGACGGCGCCGTCGGCGCACCACGCCGCCACCTCGTCGTATACCGTCTCCCGCCGCTCTTCGGCGAGCGCCTTCGAGTCGCGCAGCCACACCGGCATCGAGCGGGTGCGGCAGCCGGTGTGGACGACCGCCACCCCGACGCTCACCGGCCCGGCCCAGGCGCCCCGACCGACCTCGTCGAGCCCGGCTACCCACCGGTGGCCGTCGCGCCACAGGCGGCGCTCGACGTCGAGGGTCGGTCGGCCGGTCAGCGGCGGCCGGCGAGCCACGGAGCCGCCTGCCACGCGAGCCACGGAGCCGCCTCCCACGGCGGGGACCCTACCGCCCACGGAGCCGGCCGACCGGCACGGCCCCGCCTACGTGCCGGTCGCCACCGTCCCCGATGCGGACGGCTCCACCAGGGCGACCAGCGCCTCCTCCCCGGGGTCGGGACCGGTCGCCAGGAAGGCGTCGAGCATCTCGGCCACGACCGTCTCGGTGCTCAGGCGGAGCCCGAAGGCGAGCACGTTGGCGTCGTTCCACCGCCTCGACCCTGCCGCCGTGGCCGCATCGGTGCACAAGGCGGCGCGCACGCCCGGCACCTTGTTGGCGGCAATCGACACCCCAGTCCCCGTGGTGCAGCACACGACGCCGCGCTCGGCGGTTCCCGACGCCACCGTCGCCCCGACGAGGCGGCCGGCGTCGGGCCAGCCGATACCCTCGGCGACCACGTCGACCTGGTGCCCCGCGGCCCGCAGCCGGTCGACGACCGCCCGGGTGAGCGCCGTGACCTCGTCGGTTCCGAAGGCGATCCGCATGCAGTCGAGCCTACGGCGCGCACCGTCGCGTGGAGGGCGCTTCTGGGCCGCCAGACCGTAGCCTGACTGCATGAGCCGACGCGTCGCCATCGTCCCGCACACCCATTGGGACCGCGAATGGTACGACCCCTTCCAGACGTTCCGGCTCGAGCTCGTCGACATGCTCGACCGGCTACTGCCACTACTCGAGTCCGATCCCTCCTACGCCCGCTACCTCCTCGACGGCCAGATGGCCGCTGTCGACGACTACCTCGAGGTCCGGCCGGCCGCCGAGCCGCGCCTGCGGGCGCTGGCCGGCTCGGGACGCCTGTCGATGGGCCCGTGGTACACCCTCATGGACGAATTCCTCGTGTCGGGCGAGACGATAGTCCGCGACCTCCAGATCGGGTTGCGACGCGGCGCCGCCTTCGGCGGGGCAATGGAGGTCGGGTACCTGCCCGACATGTTCGGGCACGTCGCCCAGATGCCCCAGCTGCTGCGCCTGGCCGGGTTCGAGCACGCCGTGGTGTGGCGGGGCGTGCCCTCCGCCATCACCAAGACCGGCTTCTGGTGGGAGGCTCCCGACGGTTCGACCGTGCGGGCCGAGTACCTGCCCCTGGGGTACAGCAACGGGTCCCTCCTGCCCGACGACGCCAAGGCGCTGGTGCGGCGGATCCGCGACCTCACCCAGGAGGTCGGGTCCTTCGTCCTCGGCGACCTCCTGCTCATGAACGGCTCCGACCACCTCCCACCCCAACCGCAGCTCGGTCGGATGGTCGCCGAGGCGAACTCCCTCCAGGACGACTTCGAGCTCGAGATCACCTCGTTGCCCGAGTACCTGGCGATGGCCCCCACCGACGGTCTCGACCGGTGGGCCGGCGAGCTGCGCTCGGGTGCCCGAGCCAACGTCCTGATGGGCGTGACGTCGAACCGGGTCGACGTGAAGCGTGCCGCCGGGCGAGCCGAGCGGGCCCTCGAGCGCCGGGCCGAGCCCTACAGCGCCCTCTTCCTGCCGCCCGGGCGGTGGCCGGAGCGCCTCCTCGAGCTGGCGTGGCTCGGGATGGTTCGCAACGCCGCCCACGACTCGGTCTGCGCCTGCTCGGTCGACGACGTCGTCGACGCCGTCCTCCACCGCTACGCCGAGGCCCGCCAGATCGCCGACGGCCTGGCCGAGCGGGCGCTCGGCGAGCTGGCCCGCTCGATGGCCGCTGCCGGCACGGTCGTGGTCAACCCGTCCGCCCGGCCGCGCCGGGGCGTCGTGGAGGTGGTGATCGGCGCCGACGTACCGGCGGGCCCCGGCGTCCAAGTCCTGTCCGAGCGCACCGGGCTGCCCGGTGAGATGACCCTCGACGGTCGGACCGCCCAGACGATCCTGGGGATGATCCAGGGCCCGCGCATCGACGACGACGCCTGGGTACGCGACGTGCGCGTGGAAGAGGACGACACCGGCATCGACCTCACCGTCACCATCGGCCCGGAGGAGAACCGCGACGTCCCGATGGCCGAGGCCCGCCAGGACCTCTACACCCGGATCGGCGCCCGGCCAGAGGTCCCGGTGCGGGTCCGGCTCGAGCAGCCCCCGATCCGGCGCGTCGCCGCCCTCGTCGACGAGGTGCCGGGCTTCGGCTGGCGGGCCTTCGCGCCTTCCGCCCCGACCCACCCCGTCGTGGTGGTGCACAAGGGCGAGGAGCCGATCGGCGACGCCGCGGCGGACCTCGCCGGCCTGATGGCCGAGCACCTCGCCGTGGGGGTGGCCGATCAGGTCGCCGCCGCGCCCGAGGGTGCCGTGGTGCTCGGCAATGGGCTGGTCACCGTCGTCGTCGATCCCCGGGACGGGACGTTCGCCGTCGACGGGAACGCCGGCATGGGACGACTGGTCGACGGCGGCGACCTCGGCGACTCCTACAACTACTCGCCGCCCGCCGGCGACACCCTGGTGACAACGCCCGAGTCGGTGTCGGTGCGGCCCGGCGACCGGGGACCGGTGCGGGCGACGGCGCTCGTCGCGACCCGCTACCGCTGGCCCGCCCACGTCGACGGCAGCCCCCAGCGGCGCGTCGGCGAGCAGCTGGTCGAGGTCGCCACGACCATCGAGGTCCGGGCCGACGACCCTGCAGTGCGGGTGTCGACGAGCTTCGTCAACCCGTCGAAGGACCACCGGCTGCGCGTCCACCTCCCTCTCCCGCAACCGGCCGCGGCCTCGGAGGCCGAGTGTGCCTTCGCCGCCGTGCGACGGGGGCTGACCGCCGAGGGTCGCCCCGACGAGCGTGGTCTGCCGACCTTCCCCGCTCGGCGGTTCGTGTCGGCCGGAGGGCTGACCGTCGTCCACGACGGGGTGGTGGAGTACGAGCTGGTCGACATCGCCGGAGCCCCCGATGACCTGCCCCGTGCGGGCACCATCGCCCTCACCCTGCTGCGCTCGACCGGCATGCTGTCGCGCCTGGGAATGGCCTACCGGCCCCTCCCCGCCGGACCGCTCACGCCGGTGGATGGGCTCCAGATGGTCGGCCAGCGACTCGAGTGCCACTACGCCGTCGCCGTCGGTGACGTCGACCCTTGGGCCCTGTCCGACGAGGTCCTCATGCCCCTCGAGACGGTCACCAGTTGCGGCGGCGGAGGGCTGCCCGAGGAGGGGAGCGCCCTCCAAGTACGCGGCGCGGAGGTGAGCAGCGTGCGGCGCGAGCCCGGTGGCCTCGAGGTCAGGGTGTTCAACCCGGCGGGAGAGGCGCGGCGAGTCGCCTTCCCCGACCGCTCGGGTTGGCTGGTGGACCTGCGGGGCCGGCCCCTGGCGCACTTCGACGGTGGCTTCGAGCTACGGGCCGGCGGGATCGCCACCGTTCGCCTGCTCGAGGTCTGATCTCGCCACCGGCGCCGGCGCCGTGCAGTACGGCGCGCACCGGTCCCAAGGCTGCCGCTCGGTCCGCCCCGGCGCCGCGGTGGCGGCGCCGTCGACCCGGGCGAAGTCACGACACCGTCCCGTCGAGCAATGCGTCGTCCCACTCCGCCTTGGCCGGCCGCTCCATCAGCGCCGCCAGGGCGTCAGCGGGCGACGTCGTCCCGGCGATGAGCGCGGCTACCTGTTCGGCGATCGGCATCTCCACGTCCCACGCTGCTGCCAGGCCCACCAGTGGCCGGGCCGTGCCCACGCCCTCGGCCACCATGTGCATCCCGGCGAGCACCTCGTCCAGCCGCCGTCCCCGGCCGAGGGCCAACCCCACGTGCCGGTTCCGGCTGTGCGGGCTGGTGCAGGTGGCGACCAGATCGCCGATCCCGGCCAGGCCGCCGAAGGTGGCGGCATCGCCGCCCAAGGCGACGCCCAGCCGACTGAGCTCGGCCAGCCCGCGGGTGACGATCACGGCGCGGGTGTTGTCCCCGAAGCCCAGCCCGTCGGAGACCCCGGTGGCGATGGCCATCACGTTCTTCGTCGCGCCGGCGACCTCACACCCCACCACGTCGGTGCCGGTGTACACGCGGAAGGTGCTGCCATGCAGGAGGACCTGGACCCGCTCGGCAAGGGCACGCTCGGGCAGCGCCACCACCGTCGCCGCCGGATTGCCGGCGACGATCTCGTGCGCCAGGTTGGGACCACTCAGGACACCGGCGGGGTTCCCGGGCAGCACCTCGGCGATCACCTCCGACATCCGCAGATGGGTCCCGGCCTCGATCCCCTTGGCCAGGCTCACGACGGGCACCCCCGGGGCGAGCGTGCCGGCCATGCCCTCGAGCACCCGGCGGAACGCGTGCGACGGCACCGCGACGAGCACGACGTCGGCGCCGTCGACGGCCTCGGCCAGCGCCGACGTGGCCCGCAGGGTCGGCGGCAGGCGGACCCCGGGGAGGTAGCGGGGGTTCTCCCCGGTGCGGCTGACGGCATCGGCCAGCTCGGCCGAGCGCGCCCACAGCACGACCGTGCACCGAGCCGCGACCAAGGACGCGATCGCGGTACCCCAGGAGCCAGCACCGACGACCGCCACGGCACCCATCGACATACGACGAGCCTACGGCCGGCGCATGGCGCACCGCCCTTCGAGCCCGCCACCCCGCTCGACCGCGTCACTCCCGTACACTGGGGCAGTGGCCGCCGGCACGGCAGTGACGCGGTCGGGAGGCCGGCCGCCGTCGACCCCTGGGCTCCTCGGGGAGAAGGCCGCGCTCGTCCCGGTCAAGGCATTCGCCGATGCCAAGCAACGGCTCGGCTCGGCCCTCTCGGACGATGAGCGTCAGGCGCTCGTGCGCCGGATGGCGGCCAAGGTGGTGGCCGCGGCCGCACCGCTCCCCGTCGCCGTGGTGTGCGACGACACCGAGGTGGCGACGTGGGCGCGCGCCCATGGCGCCCTCGTCGTCTGGGAGCCGGGCCGGGGCCTCAACGGCGCGGTCGAGGCCGGCGTCGACCGGCTCACCGCAATGGGCGTCCAGACCGTGGTGGTCGCGCACGGCGACCTTCCATGGGCCAGCGGGCTGGCGACGGTCGGCGAGCCTTCGAGCGTCACCCTCGTCCCCGATCGCCACGGCGACGGAACGAACGTGGTCGCCCTCCCCGCCGGCTGCGGCTTCCGCTTCTCCTACGGCCCCGGCTCGTTCGCCCGCCACCGGGTCGAGTGCGAGCGGCTCGGGCTCACCCTGCGAGTGCTCCGCCGGCCGGGGCTCTCCTTCGACGTCGACTGGCCGGCCGACCTCGCCTGGGCCTGACGGCGCCCGGTGCGGGCGGAGCTCGGAGGCCCCACCCGCACCGCGGTCGTTCCAGCGCTCGTTCTGCTCGTTCCTCTCAGCGGGCGGCCCGCTTGGCCGGCACGCGCTTGGTCGCGCGCGCCGTCGACTTGCGCGCCGGGGTGCGCGCGGTGACCTTCTTGGCTGCGGTCCGCTTGGCGACCTTCTTCGCCGGGGCACGCGTGGTCGCCTTCTTGGCTGCGGGCCGCTTGACGGTCCTCTTCGCCGGAGCGCGCTTGACCGACTTCTTCGCCGTGGTCCGCTTGGCAGCCTTCTTCGCCGTGGTCCGCTTGGCAGCCTTCTTCGCCGGAGCGCGCTTGACCGACTTCTTGGCCGCGGGTCGCTTGGCGGCCTTCTTGGCCGCGGGTCGCTTGGCGGCCTTCTTGGCCG
>JBOGGF010000132.1:0-12643 GCA_050743965.1 Acidimicrobiales bacterium | reverse complement strand
GCGCGAGCAGGAGCGAATCGGCGCCGAGCTTCGCAGCATCGAGTCACGCCAAGGTGTACTCGACGGGAGTCTCGACGACTGGCAGGACGTGATGGACCTTGCGGTCCGGTTCTCGACGCGCTGCGCCTCCGCCTACCACCGGGCCGGTGACCGAACCCGGCGGCTCCTCAACACCGCCGTGCTCAACGAGGTACACGTGCGCGGCGGCCACGTGGTCGAGGCGGCCTACAAGGAGCCGTTCGACCTGCTCTTCTCTTCGCCGAAGTTCGAATACGGCGATGTGGTGGGCCGTAGAGGACTCGAACCTCTGACCCCTTGCGCGTCATGCAAGTGCGCTACCAGCTGCGCCAACGGCCCCAGGTTACCAACGCTAGCACCGGGCCACGGCCGGGGGCCCGGCGTCATCCGGCGTGGAGGACGCCGGCGCCGGTGATGCGGTCGTGGGCCAGGTCAGCGAGCGCCCGATCGGCCTCGTCGAGGGCGTAGTGGACCGTCGTCGCCCGGACCCCGAGCCGGGGCGCCAGCCGGAGGAGCTCCTCGCCGTCCCGGCGGGTGTTGGCGGTGACGCTGCGCAGGACCCGCTCCTCGAACAGGTGGCGCCGGTAGTCGAGCGCCGGGACGTCGGTGAGGTGGATGCCGGCGACGGCCAGGACACCCCCGCGATCGAGGGCGGCCAGGGCCGGGAGCACCAGGTCCCCCACCGGGGCGAAGAGGACGGCGGCATCGAGGGGATCGGGCGGAGGATCGGCGGCATCGCCGACCCACGTCGCTCCGAGCTGACGGGCGAGCTCCTGGGCCTCCTCAGCGCGCGTCGCCACGTAGACCTCGGCCCCCTCGGCCAGGGCGACCTGGGCCGCGAGGTGGCCCGAGCCCCCGAAGCCGTAGATGCCCAACCGGCCACCGTGCGGCAGGCCGGTCACGCGCAGCGCCCGGTAGCCGATGATGCCGGCGCACAGCAGGGGTGCCGCCTGGTCGTCGGGCAACTCGTCGGGAAGCCGGTAGGCGAAGCGCTCGTCGGCCAGGGTCGCCTCGGCGTACCCGCCGTCGACGTCCCATCCGGTGAACATCGCCGCCAGGCAGAGGTTCTCGGCTCCCCGCCGGCAGAAGCGGCAGACCCCGCAGGTGGTGCCGAGCCACGCCACGCCGACCCGGTCGCCGACGGCGAAACGCACGGCGCCCGGCCCACGGGCGTCGATCCGGCCGACGACCTCGTGGCCCGGCACCACACGGGGGCGGTGCACGGGCAGGTCACCCTCGGCCACGTGAAGGTCGGTCCGGCACACCCCACAGGCGTCCACGCGGACTCGCACGTGGCCGGGACCCGGCTTGGGCACCGGTCGCTCGACCAGACGAAGAGGTCCCCCGTCGACCGGACCGGGCGCCGTCACCTCCCAGGCGCGCATGGTCGGACCCGGCATCCGCCCACTATCGCACCGGAGGCTGTCAGCTGGCGACGAGCACCTCGGCGACGTCCTCCAGGAAGGGAGCCATGGGCCAGTCGGCGTCGCGGGGGTCGAGCGGGTCGAGCCCCTGCTTCTGCCGCCACCTGTCGTACGACGTGGCCCACTCGCGGTGCCAGACCGCCTGCGACCGGTGCAGCTCGGCAAGGGACGCCGCACACAGCGCCGGGTAGCGGCGGCACATCGCCGCCAGCACACCGAGGGTCGCCTCGGCGTCCGCCCCGGCGTCGTGGGCACGGTCGATGGTGACCCGGTACTCCCCGCACAGGTCGCCGAGCCGGCGGCGGCCCTTGCGGTACCGGTCGAAGTGGCGATCGAGCACGAGGGCGTCCAGCACGGGACCGGCGAACCCCTGCCCGTCGAGACCCTGCTCCAGCAGGCGGTGGCTCTGGACGTCGAGGATGGTGAGGTCGTAGTGGAGGTTCATTCCCACGACCGGCACGCCGCGTCGCGACGCGTCGACGAGGGCGTCGGCCAGCGCTGCGACGGCCTCGGCCAGGGGCACGCCCTCGTCCCGTGCCCGCTCGGTGGTGATCCCGTGGATCTCGGTCGCTCCGGGCGGGATCGGCCGCCCGGGGTCGACGAGCGACCCCTGGCGACCGGTGACGCGGCCCTCGGCCATGGTCACCAGGGCGAAGGACACCGGCACGTCCGAGAACCGGTCGACTCCGGTGGTCTCGAGATCGAACGCCAGCAGCTCACCGCCTGTCCACGATCGTTGCCCCTCCATGGCCTGGCAGCTTGCCACTGGGGTGTGCCGACGACGCGGATGCCGGGGCCGCCGCGCCCCGGTCGGCGCCCGTCGGGGCGGCCGCCCTAACCGTGCAGGCCCTTGCCGCCGGACGCCGAGTAAGCGGTCTCGGCGTGCTGGGACAGGTCGAGCCCCTGCAGCTCGACGTCGGCCGGGACCCGCAGGCCCATGACGGCGTCCACCAACTTGGCGATCACGAAGGTCATGCCAAAGGCGAAGGCCGCCGCCACCACGGCGGCGAGCAGCTCCCAGCCGAAGAAGTGCAGGCCACCTCCGTTGGCGAGGCCGTTGGCGCCGGCCGGGTCGATCGCCCGAGAGGCGAACACGCCGAGCAACACCATCCCGACGAGCCCGCCGGCCCCGTGGATGCCGAGCACGTCCAGCGAGTCGTCGTAGCGGAGGCGGAATTTCAACCGCACGGCGAGGACGCAGACGACCCCGGCCACACCACCGATGAGGATCGAGGGCATGGCGCCGACGAACCCGGCGCACGGAGTGATCGCCACCATGCCGGCGACGGCACCCGACGCCGCCCCCAGCGTGGTCGCCGCCCGCTCCCGACCCCACTCGACCACCAGCCAACCGAGCAGCCCTGCCGCCGCCGCCAGCTGCGTATTGACGAAGGCGTGGACGGCGACGCCGTTCGCGCCGAGGGCCGAGCCGGCATTGAAGCCGAACCACCCGAACCACAGGATCCCGGCGCCGGTGAGGCTCAGGGGCACCGAGTGGGGCGGCATCGGCTCGCGGGGCCACCGCTGGCGCCGACCCAGCACGATCGCCACGGCCAGGGAGGAGAAGCCGGAGTCGATCTCGACCACGGTGCCGCCGGCGAAGTCCAGCACCCCGTGGTGGGCAAGCCAGCCGGCCGGGCTGAAAACCCAGTGGGCGAGCGGGGCGTAGACGAGCAGGGTCCACAGGACGATGAAGACGACGAAGGCCGGGAAGCGCATCCGATCGACCATGGCGCCGCTGATGAGGGCCGCCGTGACCACGGCGAACATCATCTGGAAGACCATCACCGCCAGCGGTGAGACGCCGAGGTGGGTGAAGCCGGGCAGCGAGTGGACCATGTGGCCGAGCCCAGCCAGCCGCAGGGTGCCGATGAAGCCGCCGCCTGCATCCGGACCGAACGACAGGCTGAAGGCGACGACCGCCCACAAGATCGAGACGAGGCCCATGCAGAGGAAGCTCTGCATCATCACGGCCAGGACGCCTTTGGAGCGGACCATGCCCCCGTAGAACAGCGCGAGCCCCGGGGTCATGAAGAGCACGAGCGCGGCACTGACGAGCACCCAAGCCGTGTCCCCCGCGTGCATCGTCCTCCTCGCCCTCGGTCGTCACGCCGTGCTCGCCGTTCGCCTGTGGCATCGTCGGTCGGGCTCCGTGCTCCCCCGACGGGATGCCCGATCGGCGAGGAGCCGGGCCGGGGAGACCCTACAGCGCCGGCAGTGGCCGGGTCTTCCCCGAGCGGGGTCCGGTGCGTCACGCCGGTGGGGTCGGTTGTGGCCCCGGCGGCGGGGTCGGTTGTGGCCCCGGCGGCGGGGTCGGGTAGATGCATTGGTCAGGGGCACGTGTCGGGACAGGCCCGCGCGCCCCGGAGCGGAGGACGAGTGGACGAGTCGCGGCAGTCAACAGGGGGCGGGTTCCGCCACGGCGCCTTTCCCCTCGACGGGGAGCGGACCCGGTTCAGCGTCTGGGCGCCCCGGGCCGAGCTGGTGGAGCTGGAGGTGGGCGACAAGGCGGCCGGGGCGCTGGCGCCGGCGGGGGACGGATACCACGCCGGCGTCTTCCGCGCCCCACCGGGCGCCAGGTACCGGTACCGGCTCGACGGCGGCGGCCCGTTTGCCGACCCGGCGTCGCGCTCCCAACCCGACGGCGTGCACGGTCCCTCGGAGGTGGTCGCGACCGACCCGGCCGAGCCGTGCGACGGCTGGCGGGGCGTCCCGCTCGCCGCCCAGGTCGTGTGCGAGGTCCATGTCGGCACGTTCTCCGACGCCGGAACGTTCGACGGCGTGGCCGAGCGCCTCGACGAGCTGGCCGACGCCGGCTACACGGTCGTCGAGCTGATGCCGGTCGCCGCCTTCCCCGGCGCGCGCAATTGGGGGTACGACGGCGTCTTCCCCTTCGCCGTCCAGGACTCCTACGGGGGCCGGGCCGGTCTCGCTCGCCTCTGCGCCGCCGCCCACCGCCGGGGTCTCGCGGTGGTGGTCGACGTCGTGTACAACCATCTCGGTCCCGAAGGATCGGTCCTCGAGGAGTACGGGCCCTACCTCACCGACCGCTACCGCACTCCATGGGGCAAGGCCGTGAACGTCGACGGCGCCGGCAGCGACGAGGTGCGGCGCTACTTCGTCGAGCAGGCGCTGAGCAGCGTGTGCGAGCTGGACGTGGACGGGTTTCGGCTCGACGCCGTCCACGAGATCGCCGACATGACGGCGTCGCCCTTCGTGGCCGAGCTGGCGGCCGCCGTCCACGCCGAGGGCCGGCGGTTGGGCCGCACGCTCAGCGTGGTGGCCGAGAGCCCGGCCAACGACCCCCGACTGGTGACGTCGGCCGAGGCCGGGGGCGTCGGCTGCGACGGCGTGTGGAACGACGACTTCCACCATGCCCTCCGCACCGCCCTGACCGGCCAGCGGGACCGGTACTTCGGCGACTACCGGGGAGTGCGTGACCTGGCCACCGCCTGTACCGACGGCTTCGTCGTCGCCGGCCGGTGGTCCCCCTCCCGCCGTCGCCACCACGGCGCCGCCCCGAGCCGGCCCCTCGGTGGCCAGCACCTGGTCGTCTTCGCCCAGAACCACGACCAGATCGGGAACGGTGGCTTCGGTCGCCGGCTGGCCGCCGCACTGCCCCTCGACGCCCAGTTCCCCATCGCCGCCGCCGTGCTGTGCTCAGGGTGGGTGCCCCTCCGGTTCATGGGAGAGGAGTACGGCGAGACGGCGCCGTTCCACTACTTCACCGACCACGGCGACCGACAGCTGGCCGAGGCGGTGCGCCACGGCCGGTCCGAGGAGATCGGCCACCAGTCCGGGGAGCCGCCGCCGGACCCGCAGGACCCGACGACCTTCACTGCCTGCCGGATCGACCGCTCATTGGCGCAGCACGGGGTCCACGCCGAGCTCCTCGCCTGGCAGCGCCGGCTGCTCGACCTCCGTCGCCGCGAGCCGGCCCTCGGCTGCATCGAGCCCGAGCGGTCCGAGTGCTGGGTCGACCCCGGCGCCGGCGCCCTGGTGCTGCTGCGCCACGGCGACCCCTACCTCGGCGGCCGGCCGGTGGCCGTCGTCGCCCTGCTGCGCCCGAACCCGGCCGAGATCGCACCGCCGCTCCTCGCCGGCACCCGCCTCGAACCGCTCGCCTGGCGCGGCGTCCCGGGGGTGGCGGTCGGCGGGATCCTCTCCCCTGGCGTGCATGGTGCCGCTGGCGTGCATGGCGCCCCTGGCTCCCCCGCCGATTCGCCGCGGCTCGCGCTGGACGGCTACGGCACGCTCGTGGCCGCCGTGCACGCACCGTGAGACTGCGACCGGGCCTCGGTGCCACCTACCGAGTCCAGCTCGGCCCAGACCGCTCGTTCGGCGACACCGCCCGACTCGTCCCCTATCTGGCCCACCTCGGGATCGAGACCATCTACTGCTCGCCCGTGGCCGAGGCGGTGCCCGGGAGCACTCATGGCTACGACGGCACCGACCCGACCAGCCTCCGGGAGGAGCTGGGCGGGGAGAACGGCTACGAGGCCCTCGTGTCGGCGTGCGCCGAGGCCGGTCTCGGCATCTGCGTGGACATCGTGCCCAACCACCTCGCCACGTGGCCCGGTGGCCCGTGGTGGCGACGGCTGCTGGCCGAGGGGCGCGAGAGCGACGTCGCCCCGATGTTCGACATCGCCTGGGACGTCGGCGTGCCCGGCCAGGTGGCCCTTCCCCTCCTCGACCGCCCCCTCGAGCAGGCGCTGGCCGACGCCCTGGTACAGCTGGGCGAGTCCGGGGACGGCGGCGGCGGCGCGGATGGGGTCGGCGGGGGTGGCGCGGGTCGGGGCAACGGCGCGGGTGGGGGTGGGGTGGCGGTACTTCTCGTGGGCGGCGCCGACCTCCCTCTTGCCGGCGGACGGCCTCGCACCGGCGAGTCGGTGGCCGACGTGCTGGCGGCCCAGCACTACCGCCTCGTCGACTGGCACGACGGCACGGACCGCAACTACCGGCGGTTCTTCGACATCGACGGGCTGGTGGGCGTGCGGGTCGAGACACCCGACGTCTTCGACCGGACTCACGCTCTCGTGGTGGCGCTGGCGCAGCGGGGTTGGCTCTCGTCGGTGCGAGTCGACCACGTCGACGGGCTGCGTGACCCCGCTGCCTACCTGCACCGTCTCGCCGCCGCGGTGGACGTCCCCGTCGTCGTCGAGAAGATCCTCTCTGGCGACGAGCCGCTCCCACCCGAGTGGCCGGTGGCGGGCACCACCGGCTACGAGGCCATCGACGACCTCGGCGGCGCCTTGGTCGACCCCGACGGCCTCGACCGACTGGTGGCCCAGGCCCGGGACGAAGGGGAGCCCGCACCGGGGCTGCTCACGGTCGAGACCCGGCGGTTCGTGGCCGGCGACCGGTTCCCGGGTGAGTTGGCCCGGCTCGCCCGGCTCCTCGACACGCCGGCGGACGACCTGGCCGCCGCCACCTGCCACCTCACGCGGTACCGGACCTACCTCGACGATGGCACAATCTCGCCCGCCGACGTGGACGAGTGGCGGGACGCGGCCACGCGTGCCGGTGTGCCGGCGCTGGCAGCGACCATCCTCGACCCGGTCCGGCGCCCGGCGGTCCTCGGGCTCCAGCAGCTCACCGGGGCGATCATGGCCAAGGGCGTAGAGGACACCGCCTGGTACCGGCTCGCTGGTCCGCTCGCCTTCTGCGAGGTCGGCGGGGAGCCCGACCGCGACCGACGCGACGGCCCCGGGCGGTTCCACCGGCGGGCGGCCGCCCGCGCCGCCGGGGGGCGCGCCGGCCTCGTGCCGGGAACGACCCACGACACCAAGCGCGCACAGGACGTGCGTTGCCGCCTCTATGCCCTGACCGAGCTGGCCGACCGTTTCGAGGACGGGCTCCGGGAGCTCCGCCGGTCAGTGGGGCTGGCGGCCGACGGCGGGGACCTTGCGTTCGAGTCCCGCTTCCTGGCGCAGCTCGTCCTCGGCATCCTCCCGCCAGCGCCGGCCGGCCTGGCGAGCGTGGAGCCCTCGCTCGGGGACGCCCAGTGGCCGGCAGGCGAGCTGCTGGCCGAGCGGCTCGGCGACGCCCTTCGCAAGAGCGCCCGCGAGGCGAAGCTGCGCTCCTCATGGACCGACCCCGACGTGGGCTATGAGGACCGGCTGCGGGAGCTCGGTGCACGGGCCCTGGCCGACCGGGCGGCGGCGGTGCACGCCGCCTTCGGGTCGCTCGCCGCCGAGGTCGCCCGCCTCGGCGCGGTCAACTCGCTCTCCTCGGTCGTCCTGCGGTCGGCCCTGCCCGGCACGCCCGACTGCTACCAGGGTGACGAGGCCTGGGACCTGTCGCTCGTGGATCCCGACAACCGGCGGCCGGTCGACTTCGACCGCCTATCGGCGGCGCTGCTGGCACTCGACTCCCTCGATGGCGGGGACGTGGCCGGCCTGCGCCGGTCGTGGCCGGACGGCCGGGTCAAGTTGCTCGTGACGTCGCGCTGCCTGCGAGCGCGGGCCCGGGCTCGGTCCGGCGTCGCACCCGGCGCCCCATGCGTGCCGCTGCCCGCCGATGGTCCCGCCGCCGGCTCCGTGCTCGCCCTCGCCCGACGAGGCGAGGACGGTCGGTGGCTGCTCGCCGTCACCACCCGCCTCCCCGGCTCGCTGACTGCCGCTGACGGCGACCTGCCGGCAGGGGCCTCGTACGGCGGCACGCGCCTGGCGCTGCCTGCCGGCGCTCCAGCACGGTTCGACGAGGTCCTCGCCGACCGCACCGTCGAGGCGACCGGAGGATCCCTGCCGCTGGACCAGGTGCTCGCCGATCTCCCGGTCGGCCTTCTCCTGTCGCCCTGACCGGCCCGGTCCGGCGGGGGATGGCGGCGGCGGCAGGCCGGCGGGGGGCGTGCGGTTGGGTGCCGGGGGCGTGCGGTGGGGTGGCGATCGGTGCCGATGAGGGGGCGATGAGGTGGCGATGGGTGGCGAAGGGTGGCGAAGGGTGGCGAAGGGATCGCAACCCCGCTTGACCCCACACCGGACGGGGGAGTATTCACGCAACATGACTGCTACGACCGCAGCAACCAACGAGCACCGGACCTGCTTCGCGGGAGCCGCCCGGAGCTTCGTCGACCTCGTGCGCCATGTCGGCTCCGCCGACTGGGAACGTCCAGCCCTCGGCTCCTGGGACGTGCGGGGGCTGGTGGGGCACGCCAGCCGCTCCTTCACCGCGCTGACGCAGTACCTCGGCACCGCTGCGTCCGACGCCCCGGTGGAGGTAGACGGACCGGTCGCCTACTACCTGGCTGCGCTGGGCGATCGCCAGGACCACGAGGCGCGCCGGCGGTCCGACACCGCTATCGCCGAGCGCGGCCGCGACGCCGGGGTGGCACTCGGCCGTGACCCGGTGAGCGTCGTGCGCGAGGTGGCCCTCGACGCCCTGCACGTTGTCGACTCGACGCCGGACGACGCCCGGGTGGACGCACCGGTCGGCATCATGACTCTGGCCGGCTACCTGCCGACCCGCACCTTCGAGCTGACGGTGCACGGCCTCGACCTCGCCACCGCCCTCGACCTGGCCACGCCGGCCATCCTGGGCCCGGCCATCGCCTCCTGCTGTGAGCTGGCGGGACAACTGGCCGCACAGCGGTCCGATGCCCCCGACCTGCTGCTGCTCCTGACCGGTCGACCGGGGGCAGCCCGCGGCGTCTCGGTCCTCTGACCGGCCACTGTCCGGCAACAGCGCGGGCCGGCCTGGCCTGGCTACTGCCCCGTCTGCCTGTCCCGGCCACGGTCACAGCCCGCTGCTCGGCCCCGGCCTCTCTCCCTGCTCGCCCGGAGCCGGGTCAACGCACGGCGCCGGGCGCGGGGCTTTGGTCGTACACGGCGACCCCGAGGCCACCACGCTTGGCCCGGTACATGGCATGGTCGGCGCACCGCAGGAGCTCGTCGGGGTCGTGGCCGTGATCGGGGAAGCAGGCCACGCCCACGCTCACCTTCAGCCGCCACTCTTGGTCGGCCACGACCATCGTGGCGCCCAACGCCTCCCACAATCGCCGTGCGGCGGCTGCCGCTCCCACCGGGTCGGCCCCGGTCGTGAGGACGGCGGTGAACTCGTCGCCGCCCAGCCGGGCGATGACGTCGGCGTCCCGCAGCGTCGATTCCAGCTGCCGGGCGACGCCGATCAGCAACTGGTCGCCGAAGGCATGGCCGAACGTGTCGTTGGCCTCCTTGAAACGGTCCAGGTCCACCAGCACCAGGGCGAGTGGGTGCTCCCGGCGGGTGGCGATCGCCAGGCTGACGTCGAGGGCATGATAGAAAGCGCGACTGTTGGAGAGGCCGGTGAGCGGGTCGTGGGTGGCCAGGTGGGTGAGCGCCACCTCGGCCTCCACCCGCTTGGTCACGTCATGAAGGTTGGCCACCAGGCTGTTGTCACTGGAGACGGCGGCGAAGCTCACCTCCAGATGGCGCCACTCCCCGTCCTTGCGGCGAACCCGGCACGTCGTCTCCGTCGCCGGACGCCCGTCGCGCACGAGCGCCGTGGCCACCTGCACTTCCTCGAGCTCCTCCGGGTGCACCACGACGGACAGGTCCATGCCCATGGCTTCCTCGGGCGTGTAGCCGAGCAGGGATTCGAAGGCGGGACTGGCGAAGACGACGCTGTGGGACTCGTCGAACACCACGATGGGGTCGGACGTATGCTCGATGAGCGAGCGCCACCAGGTCTCGCGCTCCTCCAGGCGGACCGCCAAGCGGTCGGCGTCCTGCCGGGCTCGGTCGTGCTCCCCGGTCTGGCGTCGCAACTCGAGGGACGGGAAGCTGGCGAGCACGAAGGTGACGACGATCACCGACCCCCGCCACAGATCGACCGTGGTGGCGACCGGGGAGCCGCCGGCGGCGACGCCGGCGAGGTAGGTCGCCAGCGTGCAGCCGAGCAGCAGGAGCTGCCCGACGAAGGGGTACCCGGCGGAGAAGAACACCGTCGTCATGACGAATACCACCCAGAACCATGATCGGTTCCCGCCGGTGGCGGCGATCGCTGCGCCGACCGCGCCCACGTCGACCATCGACCACGCGTAGAGCGTGACCTGTCCCGCCCGGTGGGTCACGAGCCTCGACCACGGCAACACGAGCACCGTGGCCGCGACCGCGCCGACGACGCCGAACGTCGTCCAGATCACCGCCCAGTCGACCGCCACCGGGCGCAGATAGCACACGACCGGGATGGCGGCCAGCATCAGTGCGGTGGCGCCGGCGCCGACGACCACGTAGGACTGGTAGACCGAGTGCGGGCCCGCGCCACTACGAAGCTTCATTGTCGGGGATATCGGTACGCGGGGGGTCCGAGTTGACGGCGCCCAGCTCCTGACCAGCCGATCTGGCACGAGCGGTGCGACGCATCCCTACCGACCCGACACCCGGCTGCCACCACTCCTCGCTACCTGCCCGTCACCGGACCTCCTGGCTGCGGGCTGGCCCGGGGCCTCGACGCTGGGCACCGGGGCGGGTGGCAGCGAACCGCACGACGTGCAGCGAACGCGGTGCATTCGGCGGCTGGGCGACGACCGTGCCGGCCAATGTCATGTCGAATGATCCACGTCGGAGCTCGACTCGAATCAGGGTGTCGCACAGGGCATTGGGCACGAGCACGCACGGATCGAGCACCGCCGCGAACATGGCGTCCACGCAACTTGCGCCGCACTCCGGCGAGGGGAACGTCGTAGACCTCGGCCGGTTGGTCGTAGGAGACCGACTCCAGGGCCTCACGGCTCAGCTCGCGGAACGTCTCCGGTCGCTCTTGTCGCCGGGTCGCCTGGTAGGTGAGCACATCCCACGAGCCGGACGCGACGGTGACGGTTCGGCGTCTCGTAGGGGATCTTGTCGTATTCGAGGAGCTTGATCAGGGTCGGCAGGCTCACGGCCAGAAAGTCGACGACCTGCTGGGTCGTGAGCCGAATGGCGTGGGGTGCGAGCGTCACGGCCTGGCCCCGGCGCATCGATGACACGGGCGTTGAGCTGGCTTCCGTGCGGAGAACCCCTGCAGACGAAGATTGATTGCGGAACTCCACGGCCGGCTCGGGGCGCAGATGGTGACCCACCAGGGGGCGACGGCGTTCCGGGGACACCTGGAAGCGGAAGGGGTTGCCGTGGGGGTCGATCTGTTCGATCAGTTGACCGAGCGGATCGCCCGTCTCGCAGCCCTCCTACTGTCGACGTCAGACGCGGCCGGGCCGCCGGCGTCGGTCAGCCCGCGAATGGTGGAGGCGCCGGCTCGATGTGGGCGACGTCTGCAGCGGCCGGCCGAGGGCGAGACGAGCCTAGGTGGCCCCCGCCTCAGCGCCGAGGACCCGACCGCGCCTTCGACGGCCGGCCCGCCGGGTTGCGCAGTGCACCCTCGGCCCGGAGCAAGTCCACCAGCGCGTCCACGCTCATCCCGACCATCGCCCCGATGGTGAACAGGTCGTCGCGGCGGATGAGGAACACGCCGTCGGATGGGCGCACCGTGCTGCGGCGCTGGCGGATGGCACCGATCACCCGTGCGGCCGCCTTGGCCTCCTTGCTGCGGACACCGTCCAGACCGTGGAAGTCGAAGTGCACCCGGGCCGGGTCGCCGCCGATGCGGGGCAAGCCCGGTTCGGTCCCGAGCACGTCGGCGACGGGGACGCCGTAGTAGGCACACAGGCGGGTGAGGCGCTCCGCCGGCACCACCCGGTCGCCCCGCTCGTAGGCGCCGAGGGCACTCGTAGGCAGTGTGCAGGCGTCCATCACCTCCACCACCGACAGCCCCCGGTCGCCACGCAGGCGGCGGAGCCGCCGCCCCAGCGCTTCGTCGCCCGTCCGCCGGGTCGGTCCCATCGTCGTACCTCCGCCTCGCCCAGGCCGCGCCGCCGGGGCCATTCTCGCATCGCCGGCGGCCGACCCGTCGCCATGACAGAGAAATCCCAACGAATGCGTCCAACACTCTAGACGACACGGACAACGAGGCGTAGCATCGCCGATGCCACGGGTGAATGCTCCCTCACCCGCCACGACCGGTCCGTCGGCCCGAAAAGCGGGAGCCAGGAGGCAGCCCAGCCCAGGGACTGGGACGGGCCGAGGGGGAGGCCACGATGGCCCGTCACTTCCTCGGTCGCGTCGCGATCGCTCTTTCGAGCATCGCAACCATCGCCGGCGTCCAGGTGCTCGGTCCACCGGCATCGGCCACGACCACGGCCAAGGTGGTCCACCGGGCTTCACCGGCGCCGCACGACGCCAAGCTCA
>JBOGGF010000131.1:0-4613 GCA_050743965.1 Acidimicrobiales bacterium | reverse complement strand
ACGCGCTACCTGAGCGAAGAGGAGCTCGCCCGCTACCAGCCGTGGTTCGACAACGCCCGGCGGCTCAAGGACATCGTCGCCAAGCTCGAGGTCGCCTCTCTGCACACCCTCGAGCTCGAGCAGTCCGCTCAGCGCGTCCGTCCGGCCTGGCCGGCGCCCATCAGCTTCGCGATGTGACGGGCGTCCTCCTCGGCGCCGCGGATGAACGGCGACCGGGCGCGGTGGAGCCATTCGCGGCCCAGGATGTAGACGCCCGGACATGCGGTCGCCCCGCGTTCGTGCACGGGGTACCCGTCACCGTCGAGGACCGGCAGGCGGACCCATCGGTCGTAATCGGGGCGGAACCCGGTCGCACAAACGACGGCCGTCACGTTCGCTACCTCGAGATCGAGGTCGGCCGGCGGTTCGGGGGGATAAGGAAGTGTCGGGGCTGGCTCGGCTTGGGTGAACGCTCCCTCGAATTGGTCGACTCGCAGCTCCACCCAGGTGACAAAGGCGTCGTATGCGCGATCGCCCTCGGCCAGCGACTCCTTGAGGCCCCGGCCCAGTTGGACCTTCCCGTCTCGAATTCCCATCGCCCGACCGAGCAGCGTGGCGCCCTGGGCGTGCAGGTGGCGCGGGCTGATGTCGTGGCCGCCGCCGTAGCCGGTGAGCGCGTTCGACACGCCACCGCGGCGCTTGGCTAGCGGGATGTCGTCGGCCGTCTTCTCGTAGAAACCGCCGTGCTCCTGCCACCATAGGAAGTCATGGCCGCGGTAACGGCGAGGGACATTGGCGTTTCTTCCGACGCAGATGTAAACCTTCCGGCCGGCGCGCAGCAAGTCCTCGGCGATCTGCTGGCCGGAAGCGCCACTGCCCACGACGAGCACCGCCCCGGGTGGCAGGACCGCTGGGTTGCGGTAGGCGCTCGAGTGCAGCTGAGCGATCGAGCGCGGTAGCTCCGCTGCCCAGGCGGGAACCCTCGGGGTCTGGAACGGACCGGTGGCGATCACGATATTGCCCGCCTCGAAATCGCCATCGCTGGTGCGCAGCCGGTAGGTGCCGGTCCCGTCGTGCGCCTCGAGCGCGAGCACCAGCACGCCCTCCCGCACCGGCGCGGTGAACGAACGGGCGTAGCGCTCAAGAAGTGAGACGATTTCCTCTCGACGCATGAATCCCTGCGGGTCGCCGCCGTCGTAGCGATAGTTGGGTAGCGAGATGGCCCAGTTCGGCGTGAGCAGCGTGAAAGAGTCCCAGCGCCCGTTGCGCCACTGCTCGGCGACCTTTCCCGCTTCCAGGACGACGTTAGCCCGGCCCTCTGCGCAGAGCAGATTGCTCATTGCGAGGCCCGCGTGGCCGGCGCCGATGATCACGGTGTCGATGCTCTCCATACCTCCTCCTCGACGCGCCGGCCAGGCGGCGCCCGCGGTCAACTTGCCATCCCGTACGTACGCCGGCGTCCGGGCCCTTTGTAGGCAGGGTCTACGACATCCTTGATGCTCAGTGCCACGGTGTCATCCGACGCTCGGACGCGGTGAGAGACGTTCGCCGCCCCGGCCCCTTGGGAAAAAGAGGCCTTGACAACCTCCTGGTGGTCGCTACGCCACACCGGACCACGACTGTCCAGTACTCGGGTACGACATTCCCAGATGGTCATTGAAGCGGAGAACGCCATGTGCGACCGCTCCACGCGCACGCCGCCACCAGCCGACACGAGAACTCCAACGTCCACGCCCGAGCCACCTACCGAGCTACACGAGCGGGCGCCGGTCCGGACCGATACCGCGCCCCGGGCGGTCGTCTGCCGCGACGGCGACTGTGCGGCCAAGCCACTGCCTGTCGACGGCTCTCCTCCCGCTCCACCAGGCGGCCCATCGCCCGTCGCCTCGACCACCAGCCCCTCCGCTCCGGGGCGGACGATCAGGGCGAACACGTCCGGCCGCTCGTAGTGGCCGGCATAGTCGTGGACCACCTTCGCTTCGATGCACTGGCACAGGTCGATTCCCGCCACCACTTGGTCCTGGTGGTCACCGGCCAGCGGTCCGGTGAGCTGGCGGCTCTTGGCTCCTACGACGCCGGCGCCACCGCCGTTGGCGAGCGGGTGGCCGGGGATGAAGCTCTCCGGGAAGGCGAGCAGCTCCACTCCCTGTGCCCCGGCCTGCTCGATCCCGCCGATCACCTGTTCGACGCAGCCGCCGCGTTCGAGAAAGGGCCCGCTGGCCTGGAGGGCTGCGACCCTGGTCATAGCTTCGCTCCCCCGTGATTGGTATCGGTACGGGCGAGGCACCGCGTGTGGCTCCGCCGCCGCTCAGCGTTCCAATGCGGTCGCCAAACGTGGTGCATCCCGCGCTCCCTCCACCCTCGAGAGGGAATGCGCCAGTTCTTCGGGGCACCCCCCCCCGTACATCCTTCTTGCTGCGTCTCGCTCCCGGTCGTCGTGGGCAGCGACGGCACGAGAACCTTATCATCATCATTGGATGGGCCGGCAGCCCGTGCCGGGTACGCCGTCGCTCTGGCCGAGCGACCCGGCTCTACCAGTCGACACCCGGGGCCGAGCGACTACAGCACAGCATTGGGATGCCACCGTTGACGTCCAGGGTGGCGCAAGTGATGTTGTCGGCCTCGCCGAAGTCGAGGTACACGATGGCTGGACGAACACGCTCATCATGGCGGGTCGCAAGCGCCTCGCTCCCTGGTACGGAACCGGCGACTGAGCACGGCTCCCCGGCTCCGGCCACCTCCGCCCGCCGGCCGGGGCGGTCCGCCCCGCCCCGGTCCGCCCCGGTCCTACTCTCGGCTCTTCAGCGCCTCGATGAGCGCCGGCAGGACCTTGTGCACGTCGCCGACAATGCCGAGGTCGGCGACCGAGAAGATCGGTGCGTCCTGGTCCTTGTTGATGGCCACGATGTTCTTGGAGCCCTTCATCCCGACCAGGTGCTGCGTGGCGCCCGAGATGCCGCAGGCCACGTAGACTGTCGGCTTCACCGTCTTGCCGGTCTGGCCCACCTGGTGCGAGTACGGCACCCACCCGGCGTCGACGATGGCCCGGCTAGCGCCCGCCGCGCCGTGGAGGATGCCAGCCAGCTCCTCGATCAGGGCGTAGTGCTCGGCGCCGCCCAGGCCACGGCCGCCCGAGACGACGACCGGCGCCTCGTCGAGCTTGGGGCCGGTGGCCTGCTCGACGTGGCGATCGACGATGTGGGCAGCGGCGGCCGGACCGGCGTCGGGTGCCCGTGCGGCGACCACCTCGGCGGGCGACCCGCCGGCCGGCTCCGCCGTGAACGACTTGGCCCGGATGACGAAGATCCCCGGCCCCTCCCCGGTGAAGCGGGCGGTGACGACATGGGTCCCGCCGAACACCGGGTGCTGGCTCGCCAGCTCGCCGTCCGCCCGCAGGTCGGTGACGTTGGTGAGCACCGGCCGGTCCAGCTTGACCGAAAGGCGGCCGGCGACGTCGCGTCCGTCGTAGGAAGCCGGGACGAAGATGGCGTCCGGGGCGTTGCCGCCCTTCACCAGCTCGGCCACCGCGCCGGCCACCGGCACGCCGGGCAGCGCGCCCCCCAGGTCGCCGACGTCGTAGACCTTGGTGGCGCCGTACTCGCCGAGCGCCGCGGCGACGGACGCCGTGTCGGGGCCCCACGCCACCGCCTCGACGGTGCCGGCCACCTGGCGGGCCTCGGTCAGCAGCTCGAGGGTGACCGCCGTCGGGCCGGACTCCCCGACTTCCGCCAGCACCCAGACCGTGTCGATCGCCATCTCACACCACCTTGATCTGCTCGAGGAAGGTGACGATGCGCTGGGCGCCGTCACCCTCGTCCACCACGATCTCGCCGCCCGCCCGGGCTTCGGCCTCTGCCACGTCGGTGATCTCCTGCCGGGCCCCGCCCTGCCCGATCTCGCTAAGGTCGATGCCCAGGCCGGCCACCGAGAGGCTGTCCACCGGCTTCGACTTGGCCGCCATGATCCCCTTGAACGACGGGTACCTCGGCTCGACCACGCCGGCCGTGACCGTCACGACCGCCGGGAGCGGGCACTCGACGTCGTCGTAGCCCGCCTCGGTCTGCCGTTCGACCGTGACCTTGGTGCCGTCGGTCGCCACTCTCTTGGCGAAGGTCACCGACGGCATGCCGAGGAGCTCGGCCAGCTGGACCGGCATCGTGCCGGTGTAGCCGTCGGTCGACTCCGTGGCGGCGATCACCAGGTCGGCGGCGAGGCGCGCCACGGCCGCGGCGAGCACCTTCGCCGTGCAGAGCGCGTCCGACGCGGCCAGGGCGTCGTCGCTCACCAGCACGGCGTCCGTCGCCCCCATCGCCAGCGCGCTGCGCAGCCCCGAGGTCTCGCCCCTCGGGGCCATCGAGACCAGCGTCACATCCCCGCCGCCTGCCTCCTCGGCGAGCTGGAGCGCCATCTCCACCCCGTAGGCGTCCGAGTCGTCCATCACCAGCTTCCCTGAGCGGTCCAGGGTCCGCGTCGCAGGATCGAGGGTCCCCTGGAGGGCCGGGTCGGGGATCTGCTTCAGGCACACCGCCACGCGCATGACGCTCATTCTTCACGGGTCCCGCCCGGCCGGCCACCCGGCGGCCCGGGTCCGGGTCGAGGTGCGGCCCGCCCGACGGCCCGGGTCCGGGTCGAGG
>JBOGGF010000130.1:0-1631 GCA_050743965.1 Acidimicrobiales bacterium | reverse complement strand
CGTTGGAGGCCAGGCCGACCGAGTGCGCCACCCGGTGGGCCTCCAGCCACTCCTCGCTGTCGACCTTGTCCGGGCACAGCACCGCCCGCACCGGGTCGTCGAGCACCTCGGCCGCGGTCCCCGGCAGGGTCGCGAGGCCCGCCTCCCGAAGGCAACGCAGGTAGTCCGCCAACCCCACCCCCAGGCGCCGCGCCCCCTCGGTCACCTCCAGCGCGGTGAAGGCGTGGATGTGGATGCTCGTCGAGGCCTCCCGCACCGCCTCGAGCACGTGCAGGTAGTAGTCGCCGTCAAAGCTGGGGTGGATGCCGCCCTGGAGGCACACCTCGGTCGCCCCGGCGCCGTCGGCCTCGGCCACCCGGCGGGTGATCTCCTCCAGGTCGAGCAGGTAGGGCGCGCCCCGCAGGTTGAGCGAGAGGGGCCCCTTGGAGAAGGCGCAGAACCGGCACTTGAACGTGCACACGTTGGTGTAGTTGATGTTCCGGTTGGCCACGTAGGTGACCTCGTCGCCGACGGTCCGGCGTCGCAGGTCGTCAGCGACCTCGGCCACCGCCCGCACTTCCGGGCCGCGGGCCCCGAAGAGAGTGACTATCTCGGCCTCGCCCACTTCCTGGCCGAGGCCCACCCCGGCCAGGACCTCGCCGACCGGCCCGCCGGCCGGCGGCGCGAGACCGGCGGCGTCCCGGACGAGGGGCACCAACGCCGGCGGTGGGGCCTCGCCGCCCGAGCACCATCCGTCGTCCCGGGCCAGTCCCTCGGCGTCGGCGGCGTCGAGGACGCCGAAGCGGACGGCCGGGTCGAGCCAGCGCTCGGCGTCCTGCGCCAGGTGCGGGTAGACCGTGAGGCGTGCCGCCAGGGTGTGCCCGGCGGCCTCGGTCGCCGCCCGGAGGCGCTCGAGCGCCGGCCATGCCCGCTCGGGATTTACGTGATCGGCGGTGACCGGGGACACGCCGCCCCAGTCGTCGATCCCCGACGACAGGAGGGGACCGAGGTCGTCGGAGAGGTTGGGCGGTGCCTGGACGTGCACGTCGGGCGGCAGCACCAGCCGGGCGGCGGCGATCGACCAGCGCAGCTCCTCCTCCGGGCAGGGCGGGTGCCCGGCCATGGCCGTGCCCGGCTTGGGGAGGAAGTTCTGGACGATCACCTCCTGGACGTGCCCGTGGCGGCGGTGCGAGCCTACGATCGCCGAGAGCGCCCCCAGCCGGTCGGCCCGGGTCTCGCCGAAGCCGACGAGGATGCCGGTGGTGAAGGGGACCGCCAGGCGCCCGGCCGCCTCCAGGGTCTCCAGGCGACGGGCCGGCGTCTTGTCGGGGGACCGCCGGTGGGCCGCCAGGTCCTCGGCCAGAGACTCGACCATCATCCCCTGGCTGGCCGTCACCGGTCGCAGCGACGCCAGCTCGGCCTCCGACAGGGCACCGGCATTGGCGTGGGGGAGGAGCCCGGTCTCCTCGAGCACTGCGGCACACGCCGCCGCCAGGTAGTCGACCGTCGACCGGTAGCCGTGCTCGTCGAGCCATGCCGCCGCCGAAGGGTAGCGGTCCTCGGGCTGCTCGCCCAGGGTGAAGAGCGCCTCGTGGCACCCGGCGTCCCGGCCGGCGCGGGCGATGGCCAGCACCTCGTCGAGCGGTAGGTAC
>JBOGGF010000129.1:0-5602 GCA_050743965.1 Acidimicrobiales bacterium | reverse complement strand
GAACTCCGAGGTGGCCGACGCGCGCTTCGAGTAGTCCTCGCCGCGCTCGGAGAGGAGGGCCTGGACCCGGGAGAAGAGCTTCTCGTCGACCAGGCGCTCGTGGGGGCCGTCGTGCAGGTTCTCGCGGAAGTAGACCAACCGCCAACTGAGCTGGGGGATCATCGCCGAGCGGCTTGCCACGACCGCTCCTCGCGCGAGGAGCCGCTACGCAGTCAAGGCTCGAGACGAGCCATCCGCGCGCGTCCGCTGAGCGCGACGCCGACCAGCGGCGCGCCTTCATCGCTCAGCTGACCCCGACATGCACCGAGCCCCAAAGTGAACCGGCCTGGGTTTGGTGGAGACTCTTTGGTTTGGCTTTGGGCCGCCAGGGTCGGTGGCGCCCCGTCGCACATTGTGCCCTACGCCGGTCGGCGGTGGGAACGGGAACGGCGTTGCAGTCAGGAGTCGAGATCCCGGAGTGCGACGGGCTCGGAGCAGTGGGGGCACGAGCCACCCGGTCCGATCCGACGGCAGAACAGGTTGCAGTCCTCGCAGCGACGGATCCCGAGGTAGCGATGCTCGCACGAGGGGCACTCATAAACGGTGTCGGCGGGCCTCGTGACAGAAGGCGGCTCGGCCGGTGGCGGACCGGCGTGGCGGGCTCGCCAGCCGGCCTGGCGGCAGGCGTCCGAGCAGAACCGGCGGCGCCCGGAGGGGGCGAAGGCAACGCCGCAGTGGCCACAGGACGTCATCTTGCTATCATAACGCCATCGTTACGCACGGGGATCCGGTTCGGTCATGCGGCGTCGGTGCGGGATGCTCGGCGTAGTACGCCGCCTCGACCTCGGCGGGCGTGGCGTCGTCGAGCTCGGAGTGCAGCCGCTCGGTGTTGAACCATGACACCCAGGCACACGTTGCGGTCTCGAGGTCGCAGAGCCCCTTCCACGGGCCGCCGTTGGCCACGAGCGCGGCGGGGTTGCGGTGGAGCTCGGTCTTGAACAGCCCCATGACCGACTCCGCCATCGCGTTGTCGTAGCTTTAACCGGCCAATCGGGGCTCAGACCTGTGGAGAAGTAGCTGTTGCTGACAGGTCATTTGGTGCCGATGGGTCGGCGAAGGCGGCGGAGCTGCTCCTCGTGGCGGCGGACCCGCTCCGCGATCGCCTCCACTGCATCACGAAGGTGCTGCACCTCACTGACGACGCCCGAGAGCGTTCGCGGCGCGCGCCCTTGCTGGCGGTGCTCTTCGACGACCGAACGGAGATTCTCGTCTCGATAGAGGGTCGTCCGGCTGACACCCGAACGCTCGGCGACGGCCGGGAACGTGACGGGTTCTGCATCGCGCAGCAGCTCTGCACACGCGCGTTCGACCTTGGCGAGCGTGTCCTTGGACGTCATCCGGCTTGTCCTTCTTCCAACAGGGTGTCGAGGCGGGCAATGAGCCGACGGTGGCGATCCGCCTCGTCGATCCATCCGCGGGCCTCCGCATCTTTCGCCAGCGCCTCGGCGTCGATGCGCTGGGCAGAAAGCACCGAGATGCTGGCGGCGTCGGTGCGGAAGCTCGGACAGTGCTCGCAGATGTTGGCGTAGGGGCAGGCACCCTGGGCCGGAGCGCGCAGGCAGTAGCCGCCGGCGAGGCGGGCCTTGATGGCCGGCGCCGCCTTCCAGTCATCGTCGGAGGCGACGGGGATGCGCTTGCGGCCCTCGGGGAGCGGTCCGATGCGGGCCTTGGCGAGGTCGAGCGCTCGCTCGTACTCGGCGCGCACCGTCTGGTCGAACAGGCGGCCATAACGAAGGCTCATCTCGGCTGAGACGTGGCCCAAGAGCGCCATGAGCGACTGGAGGGACACGCCGGCGTTCAAACTGGTAACCAGCGATGTTCGAAGTGTGCGGAATAGCTCAGGTGGTCGAGCTATTCCGCACCTCTCGCGATCGCCGGAGGAGGTCCGCGGCGTAGCGGTTCCAGTCCCCGCCGGTTGTCCCGACCCATCGGACTGCGGTGCCGGGCGTGAGGTCGAGCGCCCGTGCGAGGACGGCAGCCGGCATGGTCGCCGCGAGGTGCGCGAGGGCTCCCCGTCGCCCAGCTTGTGGCTCGATGCCCAGGCGACGCAGGCGGGTGCCCAACTGGTTGGCATTGAACGGGCGGCCGGGGTGCAGCCCCGGAAAGAGCCACGGGGTTGGAAGGGCCGGGAGCGAGAAGGCGGTGTGGTGCCGGTGCTCGTCGAGCAGTCGTGCGATGAGCTGGTCGAGCGGTGGAGGCACCTCGATAGGCGTGGTCCCGAGCAACAGGCGAGTCGACCCGTCGGCTTCGACGGTCACCTGGTCTCGTCGGAGGCTGGCGATGCGGCTGAGCTGCTGGCCGTAGAGGAGGACGAGACACCCGGCCACCCGGTCGGTGATGTCGAGGGACTCGTCGACGAGCAGGCGTCGCACGAGCTTGAAGCGGGTGTCGTCATCGGTCCTCGGGCCGCCCCGGTGGACTCGGCTCGGCACCTCGAAGCGAGGCGTCGTCTTGCGGGAAGCGGTCCAGTCGAGGAAGTCGCCCACCTCATGGGCGCTCGGGGGGCCGTCGGCGAGCCAGTCGTCCACATCGGCCTGGGTGCAGTGGCCCAGCCCCCGGTCGCGCTGGTCGAGGAACGCCAGGAAGGACACCGCAGCGTTCACGCGCGTCTTCGCGTAGCTGGTGGCGGTTCGAGGCGACGACTCTCGTTCTGCGCGACGACGGGCCCGGTTGAGCACGCGCCAGGTCGCGTATGAGCGCACCTGCCGGTGGTGCTCGACGTCAGCGACTGCCTCGAGGCGCCTCTTGACCCACTCTTCCAACGCGACGAGGGCGTCGTTTCGAGGAGAGAGGAGCCCTGCTGCGACGAGCAGGTGCCGGAGGTGGTCGGCGGAGCGACGATTTGGCAGGGCGTCGAGCGCCTCGTGGCTGAGCGCGAGCCTGCCCGAGACGAGGTCGCCCAAGATGGATGCTGGTCCTGACGAGCGCAGCCAGTTGCAGACACTGTAGGGATTGGGGGCAGAGACGATCGCCCGGTAGAGCGACTCGAAGGGGCCGTCGGGCGAACCGAGGAGGGCTCGTGCGCGGATCTCCAAGCTGCAGCGCACGCAGCGGCCATGGGCGTAGGGGCGTTCCTCTCTTCCACAGCTCGCACACGTGGCAAGCCCCGGCACGCCGGCACACGTTGCACAGCGGCGCGCACCGGGCCCCGGCGGCGCAACCAGACGACGGGTCTCGCCGCAGTCCGAGCAGGTGCCCATTCTCGAGAGGGCGTGGCGGTAACAGGGCTCGCACACCGGTCCCTCTGGCCAGCGCGCGCACGCCGGGCGGTCACGGCCGCAGTGTGCGCAGCGGCTCGTCTTTCTTGGCGTGCACGACACACAAATCGGGTGTCGCGCCGCGACGAAGTTGCAGGGCCGACGCCGCCCGCAGACCTCGCAGGCAGCTATCGGTCCCTTGAAGCACGAGACGCACAGCTCTCCTTGGCCATCGTGCGCCCGTCGGGCGATCTCCTTCACCCGGCCGCAGCGCGAGCACCGACGTCGGGGCTTGGGGGTGCAGCCCGAGCACAGCGGTGCGCCGTCGCTGGTGCGGCCGTAGACGGGCTTCACCGCCTGACAGACGCTGCAGGCGACAGCGAGCTCGTGCTTGCGACAGCGCGGACAGACGGCGCCACCATGGCGTGACACGGTGAGCTCTTCGTGCGGGCGCCCACAGCGCGTGCAGGCGGGTTCTTGAAGCACTGATCCCTTGACCCGAAGGGCGGCGATGAGACGCCCGATGCTCGGCGGAGCACCGGAGAGCAGCGCCTCGGCGCTTCCGTCGAGGGCCGCGGCGACAACCCCGAGCGCGCGGCCCGTCGGTGCGGCGACGCCCAGGGCATCGAGCACGACGTCGGTGCGAAGCGCGGGGTCGACCTCGTGGACACGTGCGACCACGAGGTCGCATATCTCGCGGCGGCGCTCCTCGTTCACGACCGTGGGCGCGCGACCTTGGCAGGAAGCGGAGAGATGTCTGCGACGGGGCCCCGGCGTGCGGACGAGGGCTTTGTGGTGGGCTCGGTCGTGACTTCGATGAGGTCGGCCGGAGTGCGGGAAAAGATGTCGCAGAGCGCGGCAAGAGTCTCGAGGCTGAGGCGCTCGGGGACCTTGGCGACGAGACGGTAGACCTGCTCGCGGCTCAGAACGACGCCGCGTGCGGCAAGGTGTGGGAGGAGCTCGGTGGTCGAGTACATCTCGTGGTCGGCCATCACCTGGCGCAGATGCCAGCGGTAGCCGACGGTCTTGGTCTTTGGGCTCACTGTTGGTCCTCCAAGCGAAACGCTCCGTCGAGCGCACTGCGCAGCATCGCATTGGTGTGGTCCGCGCCGACGGTCGTGTAGATGGCGGTCGTTGACGCCCACGAGTGTCCTGCTTGATGTTGGACGAAAAGCGGATCTGCCCCGTCTTCGATCAGGTGCGAAATGTAGCTGTGGCGCAGACAGTGGATCGACAGCTCGGGGGGAAGGTCTGCTGAACGCCGCCAGTCGCTGAAGCGCTCGTCGATCCGGCGCGCTGAGATCCGGGTGCCGCGCTCGGTGAGCCACATCGCCGGTCCGCGTGCAGGCGCGCCGTGGAGCGGGCGGACCTCGCCCAGGTACTGCTCGATGACACGGACGGCCCAGGGCATGACAGAGGCGACCGCGCGGCGCCTGGGCGGACTGCCGCGCATGGCCTTTCCGAACCGCACGTTGAGCGTCCCGAAGCGGCCGAGCTCGGGGGCAGCGGGGTTCTCGGCGAAGTCGGACACGTCGAGCATGGCGGCCTCGGTGCGCCGCAGTCCCCAGGCGTAGATCACCTTGATGAGGGTGGCATCCCGGAACGCCGGCAGCCAGCCCTTCCTCGAAGAGTGCGCCGCGTCGTACACGGCGTGGTCTGCTGCGTCGAAGAGAGCCTGGAGCTCTGTTCTCGTGAGTGGACGGCGCTCGGGGCGCCCCTCGTAGTCCGCCACGTGCACGGCGCGGTTGGTCGTGTCGCAGATCTGGGTCGGGATCTCGCCGACCTCGCGTGCGCAGACCTCCGCCCAGCCGTAGCGG
Organism: Acidimicrobiales bacterium; assembly: GCA_050743965.1. Classification (GTDB taxonomy): domain Bacteria; phylum Actinomycetota; class Acidimicrobiia; order Acidimicrobiales; family RAAP-2; genus DAHUZJ01. The sequence goes on along the minus strand of JBOGGF010000129.1, from coordinate 549 downwards.
GGATCACAGAGGTAGTCCAAGAACACCGCGATCGAGCCCTGGTAGGAGCGGACCGTCGAGCGCGCCCAACTGCCCTGGGCGACCCAGGCGTCGAGGTGCTCAGCGCGCCACTGCCAGGGCCAGGCGCCGGTGAACTCGGCGAAGCGCCGGACGGTTCGCTGTCGCTGGAAGGTGATGGTCGGGCTGAGGCGCCGTGCGGCGTGCTGACGACACCAGCCCTCCAGCATCGCCTCGAAGATCGTCTCTCCGGGATGCAGCAACGCCGCCGACTCGACGAGGACCAACCCGGCCGAGCCTGCTGGCTTGGCCACCGATCGCCTCCGTCCCTGGGCATCTGCTGCAACGGTGAGGTATTCGATGCAACGTGACCAGATGCCACACCGTTGCATCTGGTTCGGAGCAGGTGGTGGATGGCCCCCTCAGCTGGGCAGATGGCGCGATCTCAGCCGGCGGCGGCAAGCACGGTGCCGCACGCTGGACACGTACGTCCTGGTGGCCGACGATCGCGAACCGCCCCAAATGATGCATCCGGCGCAACTCCGCCCATTT
>JBOGGF010000128.1:0-4518 GCA_050743965.1 Acidimicrobiales bacterium | reverse complement strand
GCCCCATGGTGCAGCTCGACGGCGGCCGGTTCGCCACCTCGGACCTGAACGACCTGTACCGCCGGGTCATCAACCGGAACAACCGCCTGAAGCGCCTCCTCGACCTCGGCGCGCCCGAGATCATCATCAACAACGAGAAGCGCATGCTCCAGGAGGCCGTCGACGCCCTCTTCGACAACGGGCGGCGCGGCCGGCCGGTCACCGGCCCGGGCAACCGCCCCCTCAAGTCCCTCTCGGACATGCTGAAGGGGAAGCAGGGTCGGTTCCGCCAGAACCTGCTGGGCAAGCGGGTCGACTACTCGGGCCGGTCCGTGATCGTCATCGGCCCCACCCTCCAGCTCCACCAGTGCGGCCTGCCCAAGCTGATGGCGCTCGAGCTGTTCAAGCCGTTCGTCATGAAGCGGCTGGTCGACGCCGAGCTGGCCCAGAACATCAAGTCGGCCAAGCGCATGGTCGAGCGGCGACGACCACAAGTGTGGGACGTGCTCGAGGGGGTCATCCGCGAGCACCCGGTCCTGCTCAACCGGGCGCCGACCCTCCACCGCCTCGGGATCCAGGCCTTCGAGCCGGTCCTGGTCGAGGGAAAGGCCATCCAGATCCACCCGCTGGTCTGCACCGCCTTCAACGCCGACTTCGACGGTGACCAGATGGCGGTCCACCTGCCGCTGTCGGCGGAGGCCCAGGCCGAGGCGCGTGTGCTCATGCTGTCGGCCAACAACATCCTGTCCCCGGCGACCGGCCGCCCGATCACGGTGCCGACCCAGGACATGGTGTTCGGCGCCTACTACCTCACCTTGGCCGTCGACGGCGCCAAGGGCGAGGGGCGGGCGTTCCGCCACGCCCACGAGATCCAGGCCGCCCTCGACGCCGGCGACGTCGCCCTGCACGCCAAGATCGTGCTGCGACCCCAGCCCGGCTCCGCACTGGAGAGCCGGTTCCTCGTCGCCGGGCGGTCGGCCGAGGACGGCCGGCTCTCGGTGGAGACGAGCGCGGGCCGTGTCCTCTTCAACGAGGCGCTTCCCGACGGCTTCCCCTTCGTCGACGACGTGGTGGGCAAGCGCAACACCGCCATCGGCACCATCGTCGAGCAGCTGGCGGCCGACTACCCCAAGCACGTGGTCGGCGAAAGCCTGGACCGGGTCAAGTCCCTCGGTTTCCGCTATGCCGCGCAGTCGGGACTGACCATCTCCATCGACGACGTCCGCACGCCGCTCGACAAGCAGTCGATCCTCGACCGCTACGAGAAGGAAGCGGAGAAGGCCGAGACGCAGTTCAAGCGGGGCATCATCACCGACGACGAGCGTCGCCAGAAGGAGATCGAGATCTGGACGAGCGCCAACTCGGAGGTCGGCCGGGCAATGGAGCTCGCGCTCTCGGGCCTCGCCTTCAACCCGCTCGACATGATGGTCGACTCGGGGGCACGAGGGAATGCCCAGCAGATCCGGCAGATCGCCGGCATGAAGGGCCTCGTCTCCAACCCCCGTGGTGAGATGATCCCCAGGCCGATCAAGTCGTCGTTCCGGGAGGGGCTGTCGGTCCTCGAGTACTTCATCTCGACCCACGGCGCCCGCAAGGGCCTGGCCGACACCGCCCTGCGGACGGCCGACTCGGGTTACCTGACCCGTCGCCTCGTCGACGTGGCTCAGGAGCTCATCATCCGGGAGGAGGACTGCGGCACCGCCCGCGGTGCCTGGGTGGAGGACGTCGAGCCCGACAGCCCAGGCAAGCGGAGCTACCTCGAGACCCGTGCATACGGGCGCCTCCTGTGCGAGACGCTCAGCCTCGCCGACGGCTCCGAACTGCCGACGGGGACCGTCCTCACCGACGAGATCGTGGCCCAGCTGCGCGACGACCCGAACATCACCCGCTTCCGGGCCCGGTCGGTCCTCACCTGCGAGGCCGTCCACGGGGTGTGCGCCGCCTGCTACGGGCAGTCGCTCGCCACCGGGCGGATGATCGAGCTCGGCGAGGCGGTCGGCGTGATCGCCGCCCAGTCCATCGGCGAGCCGGGCACCCAGCTGACGATGCGGACGTTCCACACCGGCGGGATCGTCGGCGAGGACATCACCCACGGCCTCCCCCGGGTGGTCGAGCTGTTCGAGGCCCGCACCCCGAAGGGGGCGGCGGTCCTCGCCCGACACTCGGGCGTGGTCCGGATCGAGGACGAGGAGACGGGCCGGCGCATCACCGTGGTGGCCGACGACGGCACCGAGGAGTCGGCCGTGGTCCCGCCCCGGGCGCACCTCGAGGTCACCGACGGCCAGGAGGTCACGGCCGGCGACGCCCTCGTTGAGGGCCCCAAGGACCCCAAGGAGCTGCTGGACGTCCGAGGCATCCGCGAGACGCAGATGTACCTGGTCGAGGAGGTCCAGAAGGTCTACCGGGACCAGGGCGTCTCCATCCACGACAAGCACATCGAGCTCATCGTGCGCCAGATGCTCCGGCGGGTCCTCGTGGCCGACCCCGGCGACGCCCCGTTCCTTCCCGGCGAGCGCGTGGACAGTCGGGTCTACGCCGAGGTCAACCGGACGCTGGTGGAGGAGGGCACGCGCCCGGCCGAGGGCCGTCCCGAGCTGATGGGGATCACCAAGGCCTCGCTCGCCACCGACAGCTGGCTGTCGGCGGCGTCGTTCCAAGAGACCACGCGGGTGCTGACCGAGGCGGCCATCGAGGGACGCTCCGACCAGCTGTTCGGCCTCAAGGAGAACATCATCATCGGCAAGCTGATACCGGCCGGCTCGGGGATGGAGCACTACCGCACCATCCGGCTGGACATGCCCGACGCCGAGGCCATGCCCTTCTGGGCCGTGGGCTCGGGTGGGGACAGCGACACCGAGGACCTTGCCGCGTGGCTGCGCGACGTCGGCGGTGACGCCCTCCCCGACGACTCGTACCGCTCGGCGGTGGACGCCGGCTGGCTGGCGACCACCGGGTCCGACGGCGACGGGGCGGCAGCTCCCGACGGAGCCGGCCAGGACGGCGCGGCAGAGGCCGGGGCCTGAGCCCGTACACTGTGGGACGCAGCGCTGCGACACCGCCATCCTTCGGCGTTTGCCCGGGCAGTGGCGGTGTCGTAGCATTGCTCAGCTGTGTGGTGCCGCTCCCGCTCGCCCGGGTGCACCCGTAGTCGACCCACCATCTCGGAACCCAGAGGAAACGCGTGCCCACGATCGCCCAGCTCGTCCGCAAGGGACGACAGGCCAAGGAATCCAAGACCAAGACGCCGGCCCTGAAGGGCGCGCCCCAGCGGCGCGGGGTTTGCACGCGCGTGTACACCACCACCCCGAAGAAGCCGAACTCGGCTCTTCGCAAGGTGGCGCGCGTCCGCCTCACGAGCGGCGTCGAGGTGACGGCCTACATCCCCGGTGTCGGCCACAACCTCCAGGAGCACTCGATCGTCCTCGTCCGCGGCGGCCGGGTGAAGGACCTTCCCGGGGTCCGCTACAAGGTCATCCGCGGCGCCCTCGACACCTCCGGCGTGCGGGAGCGGAACCAGGCTCGCAGCCGCTACGGCGCCAAGAAGGAGTCCTGAGATGCCCCGCAAAGGACCCGCCCCCCGCCGCGACCTCCAGCCCGACCCGGTCTACCGGTCGGTGCTGGTGACCCAAGTGGTCAACAAGGTCCTCACCCGGGGCAAGCGCACCCTGGCCGAGCGCGTCGTCTACGGCGCCCTGAGCCTGGTGCAGGAGCGGTCGGGCGCCGAGCCGGTCACCGTGCTGAAGCGCGCCGTCGAGAACACGAGGCCCGAGCTCGAGGTGCGCAGCCGCCGTGTCGGCGGTGCCACCTATCAGGTCCCCGTCGAAGTCCGGCCTCGCCGGGCCACCACCCTGGCCATCCGTTGGCTGGTGGGCTACTCCCGCCAGCGCCGGGAGAAGACCATGGCGGAGCGGCTGGCGAACGAGATCCTCGACGCCTCCAACAGCGTGGGCGCCGCGGTGAAGCGGCGCGAGGACCTCCACAAGATGGCCGAGTCCAACCGGGCCTTCGCGCACTACCGCTGGTAGTCGCCACCGATCTCCTCGAAGTGGAGCACCATGGCTGAACCGCTGCCGACTCGCGATTTCCCGCTCGCCAGGACCCGCAACATCGGGATCATGGCCCACATCGACGCGGGCAAGACCACGACCACCGAGCGCATCCTCTACTACACCGGTCGCAACTACAAGATCGGCGAGGTCCACGAGGGCGCCGCCACCATGGACTGGATGGTCCAGGAGCAGGAGCGTGGCATCACGATCACGTCGGCCGCCACCACCTGCCGGTGGCGCGACACGTGGATCAACATCATCGACACCCCGGGCCACGTCGACTTCACCGTCGAGGTGGAGCGGTCCCTGCGCGTCCTCGACGGGGCGGTGGCCGTGTTCGACGCTGTCGCCGGGGTCGAGCCGCAGACCGAGACGGTGTGGCGCCAGGCCAACAAGTACAACGTGCCGCGCATCTGCTTCGTGAACAAGATGGACCGCATCGGCGCCGACTTCATCCGCACGGTGCAGATGATCCGCGACCGCCTCGATG
>JBOGGF010000127.1:0-11604 GCA_050743965.1 Acidimicrobiales bacterium | reverse complement strand
GGGTCGGGACAACCGGCGGGGACTGGAACCGCTACGCCGCGGACCTCCTCCGGCGATCGCGAGAGGTGCGGAATAGCCCGACCACCTGAGCTATTCCGCACACTTCGAACATCGCTGGTTACCAGTTTGCTCGCCTGGCGCACCAGCGAGCGTCGACGACGCTCAACGTCTACGCCCACGCCGTGCCCGGCGGGGACCAGATGGCGGCCGACGTGCTGTGGGATCGGCTCGCCGGCGCCGACCGCACGGATCACTCGGTGGAGGGAGCATCTCGGTAGGGTGCCGAAGGTGGATCGAGACGGTTCCGAAACCGAGATTGCGGGACTCCGTCGGGAGCTCGAGGAGCTGAAGGAGGAGAACCGCCGTCTCCGGTCTCAGCTCGGCCTCGAGCAGGCCACTCGGCCCGAGGTCCCCCTCGTGGCGGGTCCTCGTCGACTTCCCCTCGACGACAGCGGAACCGGGCTCGGTCAGGTGACCCAGGCATCGAGCCCCGAGGACAAGCTTTCCCTGTTCGTGGCGCGCTTTGCCGGTCGAGACGATGTCTACGCACTTCGTTGGGAGAACCAGCGCACCGGCAGAAGCGGCTGGGGTCCGGCTGTCAAGGGCGGCTGGCACAACGTGCGGCGTAAGGACCGAGAGCTTCTTCTGTTGACCCGCGAGGTGCTCGCCTCGCACCTTCGCGGCGATCAGCACGTCGGGATCTATCCCTTGCGCTCCGACGATCGGACGCATCTGCTCGCCTGTGACTTCGACGGGACCAGCTGGCTGCTCGATGCGCTCGCCTACCGGGACGCCGCGGCAGCCCTCGGCGTTCCGGTGGCGATCGAACGGTCGCGTTCGGGGGATGGAGCACACGCCTGGACGTTCTTCACCGATCCGGTCTCGGCATCCGCCGCTCGCAGGATCGGCTTCGGCGCGCTCCGCGAAGCGATGGCCATGCGCGAAGAGATCGACCTCGCCAGCTACGACCGGCTGTTTCCTGCCCAGGACTTCATGCCCCGGGGCTCGTTCGGCAATCTGATCGCGCTCCCTCTCCAGGGTCGGTGCCGGCGAGGCGGCACGACCGTCTTCCTCGACCCGTCGACCAACGAACCGTGCGAGGACCAGTGGGCGTTCCTGGCGTCGGTTGACCGACTCACCGCCGAGGACGTGGCGGCACTGGCCGAACGCCTCGCCGACGTGGATGCCGGACCGGCCTCGAAGTACCGCCGTCCACGAATGGCGCGCGGCGACGTGAAAGCTCCAGAGCGCGTCCGCGCCGTCGTCGGTGCGAAGGTCGCAATCGACCGGGTCGGGCTACCCCCGGCGCTCCTTGCGTTACTCAAGCACCTCGCGTCATTGCATAACCCCAAGTTCTACGAGAACGAGCGATTGCGGTTCTCGAACCACAAGACCCCTCGCTTCATCCGCTGCTACCGCGAGCAGCTCGACACCCTCCTTCTCCCGCGCGGACTCGTCGAGCCGGCGCGGCAACTTGTCGCTGCCGCTGGCGGGCGCTTCGAGGCGACCGAGAGCTTCGCGGAACCATTCGCGCAGCAATTCGAGTTCGGCGCCACGCTGTCGCCGGTTCAGCAACGTGCCCTCGAGAGGTTGCGCGAACACGACCTGGGCGTGTTCGTCGCGCCACCGGGAACCGGCAAGACGGTTCTCGCCTGCGCGCTCATCGCCGACCGCGCGGTGCCCACCCTCGTCATCGCCGACCGTCGGCTCCTCGTCGCCCAGTGGTGCAGCAGGCTCCAAGAGCATCTCGGGATCGCCAAGGATTGCGTTGGTCAGCTCGGCGGAGAGAAGGACCGAGCCTCGGGCATCGTCGACGTGGCCATGGCCCAGAGCCTCGCCCGCAGGGAGGACCTCGAAGAGGTCACCGCCGGCTATGGCCTGGTGGTCGTCGACGAGTGCCACCACGTACCGGCCGTCACGTTCGAGCGCTGCGTCCGCCAGATCCCCGTGAAGCGCTGGCTCGGTCTCACCGCCACGCCGTACCGGCGAGACCACCTCGAGGCGCTGATCACCATGTACTGCGGCCCAACCCGGTATGACGCGACGAGCGACGTCGCAGAGGGCCTGCCGGCCGTCCTCGAGCTGATCGTCCATCCGACGTCGTACCAGGAGGCCGCCGATGACTCGGTGTCGATCCAGGCAATCTTCCGAGGTCTGGTCGAAGACGATGCGCGGACCGAGCAGATCTGCGCCGACGTTGCCGAGGCCGTTCGGCGACGGCGCAACTGCCTGGTGCTCACTCAGTGGACCGAGCACCTGGAACGGATCGCCGAAGGGCTCACGGGCGCGGGCAACGAGCCGCTTGTACTCCGGGGCGGGATCGGGAAGAAGGCCAGCGCAGCGGTTATGGAAGAGCTCGGGAAAGTGGAACCCGGAAGCGGCGTCGTGCTCGTGGCAACCGGCGGCTACCTGGGGGAGGGATTCGACTGCCCACCGCTCGACTCGCTGTTCTTGGCCTTTCCGATCCGGTTCAAGGGGCGGGTCGTCCAGTACGTGGGACGGGTCATGCGACCGGCCGAGGGAAAGCGCACGGTCGAGGTCCATGACTACGTCGACGCAGCCGTCCCCGTCCTCGAACGGATGCACGCGAGTCGCGCGGTGGTCCTGAGAACTTTGGGGTTCGAGCCTCGATCCGCCGACCGGATGCCCTTGCAGCGAGTGCGACCCGTCTCAGCGCGATAGCATCGAAGCTATCGAGTCAACGAGGTAAAGGAGGCCTCTGGCACCACTCGTTCTGTTTCACGAGGACGCACTTGCCGAACGGGAGCGCCTCCAGCCGCAGGATCGCCAGGCATTCGCTCGCGCGGTCGAGAAGTTATCCGTGCTCGGCCAGCAGCTTCCTTTTCCGCATCAGAGCGCTGTGCAGGGATCCGGTGGCCTCAGGGAGTTGCGACCCAGGAGTGGCCGGAGCCGTTGGCGCGGCATTTACGCACGGGTCGGGGACAGCTTCGTCGTCCTGGCGGTAGTGCCCGAGGCTGGAGTGGATCGGCGCGGCTTCGATCGTGGAATCGCTGCCGCCAGAAGACGACTGCAGGAGGTTGAGGGAGACGGATGAGCAAGAAGAAGCTCGTACCGGCGACAGAGGTGTTGGCCAAAGACCTGGAAGATGAGACGTTCAGGGACGAGTGGGAGCAGACGGCGTTCGCTCGGCAGGTGGCGCTGGCGGTTGTGAAGTACCGCGCCGAGCATGGTCTTTCACAGGCTGCACTGGCTCGCCAGCTCGGCGTCTCGCAGCCAGTGGTGGCGAGGCTGGAGCTCGGCGAGCACACCCCGACGTGGACCACCTTGGCGCGTATCTCCCGGGAGACCGGCTTGCACTTCGTCGTCGACGTCAACCCCAGGGATGGCGCGCACCTCCGCGAGGTGTCGTAGTAGAGCGCTCCACAACAGGGCCAAACGAGGTGGACCGGGTGGAAACTGGGTGGACGGAGGTCCAGGTGAGGGCACAGAGGGGAAGCCCCGAGACGCCCTCCCGAGCATTGCCAAGGTGAGGGTCCGCGGGTTCGAGTCCCGTCGTCCGCTCCAAAGAAAGTCCAGGTAAGCCGGGGCCTCCGCCCCGGCTTTATCTCTGCATCGCAAAGATCCCTGGTATCGGGCGATGCCTTTTCCCATGGCGGGGCGCCGCCATTCGACGTCGGCTTCCCCAAGACTTCCGCCGCCGGCTGGCGTAGGATCCGGGCGCCAGCCGTTGCCCTCGTCAGCAGAGGGATCGTGGCCGGCAGCGGTCGGCGAGACAAGGTGAGTGGGATGTCCGATTCGAGACGAGCAGTCGGCACCGGTTCGGGGGAGCCCCAGGCGACCATGGCGCTGCCGATGGACGAAGAGGCATTGGTGGATCGCCGCGGCCGGGCGTTCGAGGCGATACGCGAGGTGTACCTGCGGTACCGCGGGACGGGGACGTCGCTGTCCCAACGCCTCGACACGGTCTCGCCGAGCCTCTTCATCGACTTCCTCGAGCTCGGCTACAAGGTCTCGCTGCACCGCGACGTCGACGGGCTCGTGCTGCAGTTCGTGCCCGACGGGTCCCAGCCCCGCGACGCCGGGCTGCGGACGCCGGGCTCTTCGGCCCACTCGACGGTCGCCGCCGGTTCGGGGACGGTGTACTCGACGACGTCGGGCGACCGGGTCGCCGTCATCGACGCTTCGACCCGCCGGGTGACCCGTTACATCGGGGTCGGGAAGAACCCGCAGCACCTCGCCGCCTCGGCGGATGGCGGTCGCGTGTACTCGGCCGACTGCGAATCGGATACGGTGACCATCATCGACTCGGCGACCAAGCGCGTGCTCGCCAGCGGCGACGCCGGTCGGGGCCCGCTCCTTCCCTGCGCCTCCGGCGGTCGGGGCAGCGTGTGGGTGCCGAGCAGGGTCGACAGCTCGGTATCGGTGATCGGCGCCGACGGCGCCCGCCTGGCCACGATCCCGGTCGGTCTGGCGCCCCACGACTTGGGGCTCTCGCCCGACGGCCGCTTTGGCTACCAGCCCAATTCGGTGTCGGGGACCGTCACCGTCATCGACGTCGCCCGGATGGAGGCGGTCGGTGACGTCGCGGTGGGAACCGGACCGTGCCACGTCGCCTTCACGCCAGACAGCACCCGTGCCTACGTGACGAACTGCATCTCCAACACCGTGTCGGTCATCGACACGGCCAACCACGAGGTCGTCGCCGAGATCGGCGGCGGTGTCGGCCCGCACCTGCCCATCGTCACCCCCGACGGACGCCTGGGCTGCGTGGCCAACTTCGTCTCCGACGACGTGACTGTCTTCTCTGTCGCCGACTCCCGGGTGCTGGCGGTGCTGCCGGCCGGCGTGTACCCACACGCCATCTCGACGACGCCCGACGGCCACAAGCTCATCGTGTCCAACACCGGAGCCGCCAGTGTCTGCATCTTCGACCTGGACGAGCTGCGCCCCCTCGCCACCGTCGCAGTCGGCGGTGCCCCCGGGCACGTGAGCTTGGATCCCGAGGGGCGTCTGGTGTTCGTGCCGTCTGAGCTCGACGACAACCTGACGGTCATCGACCTGACGACTGCCCAGGCGATCCAGCGCATCCCGCTGGGCTCGGCGGCGGCGGCTTGAGGTCGCCGGACGTGGGCACCGCCGCGGCCGCGGTTGTCGTCGTGACCCGCATCCTGTCGACCTACGGCCCGATCACGGTGGCTGGGGCCCGTGGCTCACCCACCAACGCCCTCCCGAGCCTTGCCAAGGTGAAGGTCGCGGTTCGAGTCCCGTCGTCGCTCCAGAAAAACCCCTGCCCAGAAGGCATTTCCAGGGTGCTCGATCCGATTGCGGGGTCGGGCGCTCTTGCATGCGGCTCCCCGTGAACGGACCGATCGGCCCGCCCTAACGTGGGCGTGGTGAGCACGGGACAGCACGCCGGGCCCGCCGACGAGCCACGGGCGGATGGGCCCTCGACCGGGCCGCTGGTCGACGTCGACGACCCAGCCGACGATCGGCTCGCCGACTACCGGGACTTGAAGGAGCCAGCGGCCCCCCGCCTTCGAGAGCGTGGGCAGGACGGGGAGGCGGTCTTCGTCGTCGAGGGCAAGATCGCGGTGCGCGAGCTGCTCCGGACCGATCACGAGGTGGTGTCGCTGCTGGTGGATCGCCATCAGGCACGGGCAGCGGCGGACCTCGTCGCCGGCGTCCGGCGCCGGGGCGCGCCGGTGTACGTCGGCGACCGAGAGGTCGTGGCCGGCACCGTCGGGTTCAACCTGCACCGGGGCGTGGTGGCCATGGCGCGGCGGCCTCCGAGCGCCGATCCCGTGCGGGTCCTGGCGGCCGCGGCAGCCACGCGGAGCGCCGGCGAGGGACCGCCCGTGGTGGCCGTGCTGGAGGGCCTCAACGACCACGTCAACATCGGCGCGATCTTCCGCAACGCCGCCGCCTTCGGCGTCGCCGCCGTCCTGCTCGATCCGAAGTGCGCCGACCCCCTCTACCGGCGGTCAGTGCGGGTGTCGTCGGGCCACGTCCTGCATGTCCCGTTCGCCCGGCTGGCGCCGTGGCCCGGTGCGCTGGCACAGCTGCGTGCGGCCGGCTTCGCCGTGGTCGCCCTGGCGCCGAGGACCCCGTCGGTGCATGCCGAGATGCCGATCCCTGCGCCGCTCCCGGAATGGCTGGCGACGCGCGCCGGCGCCGGGAGGCTCGCCGGGGTGCCCAGTGCCGGGGCACCCGCCGCCGGCCCCGTGCGTGAATCAGCGTCCGATCGCGGTGGTCCCGTGGCTGTCGTGCTCGGCGCCGAGGGCCCCGGCCTGTCGCAATCGGCGCTCGAGGCGGCCGACGCCGTGGTCGCCATCCCGATGGCGTCGTCGGTCGACTCGCTCAACGTGGCCACGGCCGCCGCCATCGCCTTCCATCGCCTCGCCGGCCCGGGCTGACGCTGCTCCCGCAGGTGCCGTTGCTGTGTGGCGACGGGCACGTCCGGGCACGTTGAGGATGGTGGACCCCCTGTGCCGGCGGCTCCGGCCCTCCTATGACCCTGCGGCTCTCGATGCACCGACCGCCCGCGCACGGCGCCAGCGGCCATTGGTCAGGGCGCTGCTCGGGGCGCTGCTCGCCGTCGGGCTCACCGCGTGCGGGGGCGCAGCGGGCTCGTCGTCGGGCGCGTCAACCTCCGGGTCGTCGGCCAGCAGCGGGATCGGGTCGGTGCACCGGTCGGGCGTGGTCGCCCTGCAAGTCGTGCAGTCGCAGGGCGCGACCCTGGCGATCGCCGAGGTGACGCTGGCGGGCCAGGGCCCGTACCCCTTCATCGTGGACACCGGCTCGTCCACGTCGGTCGTGGACACGAAGGTCGCCAAAGCGGCGGGCCTGGAGATGAAGGGCAAGCAGTCGAAGGTGTCCGGCGTCGGGTGCACGACGAAGGCCCGGCGGGCCAAGGTCACGACATGGTCGGCGGGTGGCGTCACCCTCCCGGGGGACCAGGTGAGCGTGCTGTCGCTCGCCAAGGGGGCCAACTTCGGTGGCCTGCTCGGGTCGGACGTGCTCAGCCGGTTCGGCGAGGTCGCCGTCGACTACACGGCCCAGCAGCTCGATCTCGGCGGTAGCGCCGTCCACCTGAGCGGGACATCGACCACACGCGTCCCGATCAAGGTGGTCGACCACCACGGTGCCGTGCTGGCGGTGGCTCCGGTGCACGTGCGCCACAAGGGCCCGTACCCGTTCGTGGTGGACACGGGAGCGGCGACGTCGGTGGTCGGGAAGCACCTCGCCCACCAGCTCCACCTCAAGGTCGTGGCCCGCCACGTCAAGGCATCGGGCGTGTCGTGCCACGTCACAAGCTCGCAGGTGCACGTGCCGCGGTGGCAGGTCGGCCCGGTGACACTGCCGGCCACGACCGCCATGAGCACGTTGTTGCCCGGCACATCGGGAGGGATCGACGGGCTCCTCGGTTCGAACATGCTGTCGCGGTTCGGGACGGTGGCGATCGCCTATGGCCGCCAACGGCTGATCCTCGCCTCGCAGAAGAAGGTCCCCGCCGGGGGCACGGTCACACTGTCGATCCACCAGCACGGCGGGGAGACCTCGGCCCTCGCCCCGGTGAAGATCGACGGAAAGGGCCCGTTCGGGTTCACGGTCGACACCGGCGCGAGCCGGTCGGTGGTGGCACGCGCCGTCGTCCACCGGCTGGGCCTCTCGACCTCCGGCCACGCAAGCACCAGCTGGGTGGTGAGCAAGACCAAGGCTCCGGTGGTGACCCTCTCGACACGGTCCGCCGGCAAGGTGACACTCCCGCATGCCACAGCGGTGGCGGTCCGGCTCGGATCATCCTCCGGCGGGATGTCCGGGCTGCTCGGCTCCGACGTCCTCGACCACTTCGGCACGGTTGCCGTGCACTACCGCTCGGGCCAGCTGGTCCTTCCCGGCTCGTGAGAACAGCGCCCCCCAGCCACCGCCCGCCAGCCACCGCCCGCCGCTCCCGGGGAACGGTTGCGCCGTCAGGCGACCTTCTCGTGCAGCGCCCGGGCCACCTCGCCTTCCCGATCGGCGAGGCGGGACAGGGCTGTGGCGATGCCCGCAGATTCCACGTGCAATCGGGACACGAGCTCCTCGGTGGCGCGCTCCTTCCCCGACTCGATCGCCTGGCGTAGGGCGTCGTAGGCCCGGAGATGGCCGATCAGGGCGTCGACGGCCACGTGGGTGGCCAGCGCCCGCGGCGAGAGATCCTCGGGTGGCACCACGGCGTCGGCCGACGCCACCGCGGCGGCCTCGCCGGTCGGAATGACGTCGGCCGCGTCCCCCCCGCCGTCAGCGCGCGGGGCTGACGGCGCCTCGTCGCCGGTGGCCGCCGTTCCGGGGTGGGCAGTGGCGAAGTGCACGGTGATGACCTCGTCGGCGGTGCGCTGGGCTTCGGCGACCTGGCGGGCCAGCGCTCGGCGGTCCGCGTCAGTGTGCATCCCGCGGACCAGGCTGCGCGGCCAGAGGCGGTAGGTGTGGACGACGTTGACCTGCGCCGAGTAGATCGTGAGCTGGGCGCCGAGGTACAGCCAGGCGATCAGGCCGATCACTGCGGCGAGCGATCCGTAGAGCTGGGAGGCGTGGGACACCTCATGTTGGGTGTAGTAGACCCCGACGCTCTGGAGGACCGTCCAGCCGACGGCGCCGACCGCCGCCCCGGGGACGACTTTGCGCCACTCGAGGTGCCGGTTGGTGAGCACCTGGAAAGCCAAGAGGTACAGCCCGAAATTGAGCGCCAGCGGCCCCACCGTGCCGAGCACCCGTGACGGCACGTCGAGCACCCCGTGCACCTGTTGCAGGGCCGCCAGCGCGCTCGAGACGAGGAAGGCGGCGCCGAGCACGCCGAGCATCGCCAGGGCACGGAGTCGGGACCACCAGAGGTTGGGGCGCTCGGCCATGGGGATGTCCCACACCGAGTTCATCGCCCGCTCCGTGGCCCGGGCCACGCCGAGCCCCGCCCACAGGGCGCCGACCAGCCCGACACCGAACGCGGCGCCGTCGCCCGAGACGACGGCCGTCACATAGTTCGAGGCCACGGGGAAGGAGCGCTCGGTGGTGTGGAGCACGTGTGCCTTCAGGGCGGGATCACCCGCCAGCACGAACCCCAGCGAGGCGGCGAACAGCAACAGCAGGGGGAACATCGACAGGAAGCCGTAGTAGGCGATGAGGGCCGCCAGGCTCCCTCCCTGGTCGTTGCTCGTCTTGCGGACCACGGCCACCGGGAACGCCAGCCATGCGTGCCGCCGCTGGATGGCGTCCACGTGCGCGAGGAGTGATCGGAGCAGAGCCATAGTGCCTCCAGCTTCGCACGGCCGTCGCAGGCGATGCCCTGGACGTCATGCACGGAACGGGCCCGCAACGGGAATGGACAGTGCATGATCGCCATCTCGTCGTTGTTGTTGATCGTCGCGATCTCGCTCGTGGTCACCCGGGCCGCGACCGTCCTGTTGGTGGCGACCGGCCTCTCCCGCCAGGTCGCCCGCTTCCAGGCGCGCTCCGCCTTGACCGGCTCCGGCTTCACCACCACCGAGTCCGAGGACGTGGTGCGCCACCCGCTGCGCCGTCGGGTGATCATGGCGCTGATGCTGCTCGGCAACATCGGAATAGTGGCGTCCGCCGGCTCGCTCATCCTCGGCTTCAGCCGGAGGAGCACCGGGACGGCATGGACCCAGGTGGTCGAGCTTGTCGCCGGGATGCTGGCCCTCGTCTTCGTGTCGCGCAGTCGCGTCGTCGACCGGTGTTTGACCGGGGCGGCGGCGCGCCTCCTCCGGCGGCACAGCAACTTCCCCCAGCGGGACCTGGGCGGCCTTCTGCAGCTCACGGGGAACTACTCGGTGACCGAGCTGGCGGAGCGGGAGGCCGACTGGATCGCCGGACGCCGACTGGCCGAGCTGGCGCTGCGCGACGAGGGGGTGGTCGTCCTCGGGGTGACCCGCCACGGAGGCCGGTACCTCGGGGCCCCCGGAGGCCGGTACCTCGGGGCCCCCGGAGGTGCCACCGAGATCCGGGCAGGGGACCTGCTCGTCGCCTACGGGCGGGAGGATGTCCTCGAGGCGCTCGACGAGCGGCCGCGAGGGCTGGACGGCGACCGCCAGCACGACGAAGCGGTCACCCGCCAGCACCAACAGGAGCGGGCGGAGTCGGCCGGCGACCAGTGAGCGGCCGGGCGCGCTCAGCCGCCCGACGGGGCGCGCTCAGCCCGACGGGGCGGCCGGGACGGAGGGGGCGGATGGCGGGCGTAAGCGGCGGCGGCCGGCGAGCAGGAGGGCCCGGCCTCCGACCATGCACAGGCCGAGGAAGCCGAGGGCGACGGCGACGAAAGCCGCCGCCGTTCCCTGGCCGGCGACGACGCGCAGCACCATCCCGACGGCGACCGTGCAGACGCAGACCAGCGCCCCGGTGAGGAGCGCGGCAGGCCGCCGGCGCGCGGTCACCACCCACCCGGCGACGGCGCCCACGGCGAACGGCCAGCTCGTGGAGAGGACGCCGGCGACCGTCTCGCCGTGATGGTGCGAGCTCCTCCCGATCGCGACGAAGAGCACCAATGCCAGTACGTCGATGGCCGCAGCAAGGCGTCGCACGCCGCCACGTTAGGGCCCGGCGGGTCGTCGCCGGCAACGACCCGTGGCATCGGCCGAAATGGACGAGCCCGACCCAGCCTGAGCCGGGCATAGTACGTCACCCGGCACGGGTCACGGCCCGTGCCCGTCTGGCACCTGCTCGTCGGGCAGGGGTGGCGGGGGCGCAGTCCCGTCGCCGAACGGCCGGCCCCCGAGCACCTCCCGACCGTGCGGTACCGACCAGCCCGAGAGGTCGGGACCCACCGGGACGATCCCGGATGGATTGAGGTTACGGTGGACCTCGTAGTAATGGCGCTTGACGTCGAGAAAGTCGACCGTGTCGCCGAAGCCGGGCGTCTGGAAGAGGTCGCGTGCGTAGGCCCACAGGACGGGTAGCTCGGTGAGCTTGTGGCGATTGCACTTGAAGTGGCCGTGGTAGACGGCGTCGAAGCGGACGAGAGTGCAGAAGAGCCGCACGTCCGCCTCGGTGATGGTGTCGCCCACCAGGTACCGTCGGCTCTCGAGGCGCACGCTCAACCAGTCGAGGCGGGAGAAGAGCCGCCCGAAGGCCTCCTCGTAGGCGCGTCGGGTGCCGGCGAAGCCGCACCGGTAGACCCCGTCGTTGACGTCCCGGAACACGAGGTCGGCGACCGCGTCTATCTCGGGTCGCAGGCTTTCGGGGTAGAGGTCCGGGGCGCTGGGGCGGTGCAGCTCCCGCCACTCGGTGGAAAGGTCGAGGGTGATCTGGTTGTAGTCGTTGGTCACGAGCTGGCCGGTCGGGACGTCCACGATGGCCGGCACGGTGATGCCGCGGTGGTACCCCGGCCGACGGGCGAAGTAGGCCTCGGCCAGACGCTCGATACCGAGCACCGGGTCCCGCCCGCCGGGGTCGAGGTCGAAGGTCCAGCTCCGCGCGTCGTGCACCGGCCCGCAGATGCCCATCGACAGGACGTCCTCCAGGCCGAGCAGGCGCCGGACGATGACGGCCCGGTTGGCCCACGGGCAGGCCCGGGCCACGATGAGCCGGTACCGGCCGGGCTCGACCGGGTAGCCGTCCCGCCCGTCCTGCGTGATCCGGGTCGCGATGTAGCGC
>JBOGGF010000126.1:0-3367 GCA_050743965.1 Acidimicrobiales bacterium | reverse complement strand
GCCGAGCTCCGTTCCGTCAGCCGGGGCGGTTCCGAGGTCCGGTACGGCTCCGCGGTGCACGGCAGCGACCCTGTCGAGGCCGGCTCGGTCATCCGGCCTCCCGCATCTTCCCGAGGATCGCCTGGATGGCCTTGGCGTGGATCTTGCAGACCCATCCTTCGGTGACGCCGAGGACCTCGCCAATCTGCTTCAGGGTGAGCTCGTCGAAGTAGTAGAGCGCCAGCACCTGCTGCTCGCGTTCGGGGAGCGAAGCGATGCACCGCCGGAGGATCTGGAGCTCCTCGGTCCGCTCGTAGGCGGCGGCGGGGTCGGTCGAGTCGTCGGGGACGAGGTCGGCGTCCCGCTGATCGAGCTCGCCGATCCGGCCCTGGGCCACCTGCAGGCGCAGGCTCTCGAACGCCGGCCGGGTGATGCCCATCTCGGTCAGGATCTCGTCGGTCGTCGGCGAGCGCTTGAGCCGGGCCTCGAGGCCGGCCGAGACGAGTGCCAGCTCCTTCTCCCGTGCCCGCACCGAACGGGGTGCCCAGTCGTTGGAGCGGACGGCGTCGAGGATGGCACCCTTGATGCGAGGGACGGCGAACGTCTCGAAGCGCACGCCGCGGCTCGGCTGGAACCGGTCGATGGCATCGACCAGACCGAAGACGCCGTACTGGACGAGGTTGTCGCGTTCCAAGTAGTCGGGAAGGAGCGGCTTCATCCGCGCCACCACGTAGCGCACGAGGGAGAGATAGGCCTCGGTCAGGGTGGCGCGCGACCCGGAGTCCCGCCGCTCGAAGAACCGGTCCCACAGCGCACTCGGCGGGCGATCCTGCGAGGCGTCGCGTGCGGGCGCGCCGGCAGCAACACGCTCTCGCGAAAGCACCACGGCTGTGGCCGACATACCCCTCCTCCGCCTGTGGTCCGTTCCCCCAAAGGTACTTGGCACCAGAAAATAGCCGGAAATGCCGCCGCGAGCGAGCGCGTCGCCGCAATTCGCCGATCCCGTGCAACCAATGTGCATCGCGGTTCAAGAAATCGGGCCTTCGTGCCGACACCCATGACGAGCCTCGTGCGCACGGATGCGCGGCATCGGGGCGGAGGGAGACACGGATGATCGTCCTGACCAACCTGCACGGTGAGCCGCTGGCCATCAACGACGAGCTGATCGAGCGGGTCGAGGGCGATCAGGAGACGCGCGTCATCCTGACCGGCGGCGCCCGCTACATCGTCGCCGAACCGGTCGAGGAGGTCGTCCGACGCTGCCGCCAGGACCGGGCCGAGATCCTGGCCTTGTCGCGGCGCATCCGGGTCGCGCCGCCACCGACCACCGGCGATGACGGCGCCGAGCCCGACGGGGGCGAGCTCCGGCTCCTGCGCCGGGCGCAGGGCGACGGCGCCGCGCACCGCGACGGCGCCGCGAACCGCGACGGACCGGAAGGCGGTGGGCGATGAAGAAGGACAAGCTCACCCCGATGGCCATCGGCGGCGCGCTGGCAGCCGTCCTCCTGTCGATGATCATGGACGGCGGCAGCCCCACCACGCTCATCAAGCCGGCACCGCTCATCCTCGTCTTCGGCGGGACCATCGCCGTTTCCCTGGCTGGCGTCCTCAAGAGCGAGATCAAGGGCGTCAAGGCCGTCTTCAAGCAGGCGATGGGCAGTGCCGTGCCCGACCTGGACGCCGCCATCGAGACGATGGTCGAGCTGGCCCGGGCGGCGAAGGCGAGCACCGTGCTGTCGCTGGAGAACGAGGTCCGCGACATCGACGACCACTTCTTGCAGCTGGGCGTCCAGCTCGTGGTGGACGGGCGCAACTCGGAGGAGATCCGCGAGATCCTCGAGGGCGAGATCGAGGCCATGGAGGAGCGCCACCGCATGGGGGCGAAGTTCTTCACCGACATGGGCGGGTTCGCCCCCACCCTCGGCATCCTGGGCACCGTGATCGGGCTCGTCCACGTCCTCGGCAGCCTGTCCAATCCGGGCTCGCTGGGCCCGGCCATCGCCTCGGCCTTCACCGCCACCCTGTGGGGCGTGCTGTCGGCCAACGTCTTCTGGCTGCCGATCGCCAACAAGCTGAAGCGGATCAGCGGGGCCGAGGCACGAGTGAAGCTGATGCAGATGGAGGGGCTGCTCGCCATCCAGGCGGGCGGCTCGAGCCGGATCGTGCGGACGCGGATGGAGACGTTCCTCCCGACGGGAGCGCGCGGCTACTCCTACCCGGACCGCAGGGCGGAAGCGGCATGAGCCGCCGGCGCGGGCACAGCGAGGAGGAGGGCGGCATGGAGCGCTGGTTGCTCACCTATGCCGACATGATCACGCTGCTGCTCGCCCTGTTCGTCATCCTTTTCGCCCTGAGCACCATCAACGCCAAGAAGTTCCTCGCTTTCAAGCTGGGCATCACGCAGAGCTTCAGCCACAATCCCGTCCACGAGCAGCAGAGCGGGGTCCTGCCCCAGCAGGACAGCCTGATCAGCCATCCCAACCCGATCGCGACCTCCACGTCGGGCACGCCCCGGGCGTCGCCGTCTGCGGGGCCGGCCTCGCTCGCCCAGATCGCCAGCCAGATCAACCAGGCGCTCCAGACCTCCGGGCTGGCCCAGGCCGCGACCACCACCGTCTCGTCTCGGGCCGTGAGCGTGCAGGTGCTGGCGGACAAGGCCTACTTCGCCCTGGACTCGGCGACATTGGGCACGACGGGGGACCAGGTCGTCGACACCATCGCCGGCGTGGTGCGCACCCTGCCCAACGACGTTCGGGTGGAGGGCTTCACCGACAACCAGCCGATCACCGGCGGACCCTTCACCTCCAATTGGGAGCTGTCGGCCGTGAGGGCGGTCAACGTGGTGCAGCGGCTCCAGGAGCAGGACGGGATCACAGCCAGCCGGTTGTCGGCCATCGGCTACGCCACAACCCACCCGATCGTGCCCAACACGTCGCCCGCCAACGAGGCGGAGAACCGCCGGATCGACGTGGTCATCCTCACAAGCAAGCACGCCCCCACGACGACAGGCGCGACATCCGGCGCGACGCCATGACCGCAGCGGCGACAGCACCAGCAGGGCAACCCGAGGACAGGAGGGGAAAGATGGCGGCCGGAGGAACCACGACGGGTCAGCTTCCGGGTGGCGGACGTTCGCCTGCGGTCCGCGGTCCCGGTGGCCCCGTCGGCGTCGCCGGGGCGGTCGGCCACACCGGGGACCCGGCGGCCGGCGCGGCCGAACCCGACGGGGAGGGCAAGAAGAAGAGCAAGAAGAAGAAGGTACTGATCCTGGTGGCGGTCCTGCTGCTCCTCGGAGCCGGCTACATGGTCAAGGGCCGCTCGCACAAAGTCGTCTACAAGCCCGGGCAGCCGGTGCCGGCGGGCAAGGTGAGCTCGCTCGGGACCCTGA
>JBOGGF010000125.1:0-2568 GCA_050743965.1 Acidimicrobiales bacterium | reverse complement strand
GTCCCGGGCGTGCCCAGCGGGCCGGCGACGGCGTCGACCGGCGGCGCCACGCCGTTCAGGGCACCGATCACCTGGGCGTCGTTGCCGTCCATGCCGAGGGCCCAAGCGCCCACACCACCCACGCCGTAGGAACGAGCCAGTTGGGTCGCCTGGTAGAGGGAGGTCGGGTCCTCGAAGTACGCCTCGTGCCACTGCCCACCCGACTGGTAGGCGGTCCAGGCGGTCTGGGTGACCGGGTCCCAGTAGATCGTGTGCCCGGCTCCGAGCAGCTGGCTGGTCGGCACCGGCGTCGGTGTACCGACGGCGGTGGCGGACATCGTCCCGTCGGTCGTCGGCCAGTCGTACCCGTAGTAGGGAAGGCCGAAGAGCACCTTGGACGCCGGCACCGCCGCGGTGTACTGGGCCAGGGCCGACTGATCGCTGAACATGGCGCTGGTGAGCGGCGAGCCGGCGCTCGGCGCCCCCCGGAGGTTGAGGTCGTAGGCCATGACGAAGAGGCCGTCGACCTCGGGCGCCAGGGCCCGGACGTCGTAGAAGCCTGTCGGGTCCCCGGCTGCGCTGGCGTACGTGTCCATCGTGACCTGGTAGTGGGGGTCGGCGTGGTGGACGGCGGCCGCCACCGTGCCGACGAGCGCGGTCAGGCCCGCCTGGTCGGCCGAGCCCGCACCCTCGAAGTCGAGGTTGACGCCATCGAGGTTCTTGGCCTGGACGGCGGACACCACGGCCGAGGCGAGGGTGGTCGCGGCGGGCGGCGAAGACGTCAGCTGGTCGAGCGACGCCTGGGCGAAGTCGTCCACCGTCAGCACCACCCGGTCGCCGGCCGCGTGGGCGCGGGTCACCAGGTCGGCCAGCGCCCGGCTCTGGTAGCCGTCCCACCCGGGGCCCGACTGGACGAGGCTGCCGTCGGCGTTCACGTCGAGAGAGAAGTAGGCGATCGTGGTCAGGCCCTGCACCGGGAAGCCGGCGCTCTGGTCGAGGTTCCAGTAGGGCGCGAAACCGAACACCTCGTGCGGGCGCAGCGGGGGCTGGTCGGCCACCGACGGCGGCGCCGGGGCCGGGGCGGCCGTCGCCGCCGCCAGGTCCAGCGAGGTGCCCCGAGCCGCGGCCAGCGCCAGCTTGGCCATGCCCGAGGCGTCGAAGCCGTGCCGGACCGCTGCCCGCGCCGACGGGAGGGTCGGCACGGGCTGGGCGCCGGCGACCGCCAGGACCACTGCCACGACCGCCACCGTCAAGCCCGTGACGCCCGCCGCCATGGGACGGCGCGCCACGGCGCGCAGCGGCACCCGGAGCAGCGGCACCCGGAGCAGCGGCGCCAGCCACCCCGCCACCCCGAGCCCGGCGTCCCCGAGGGCGTTCACCACCAAGGAGCCGAGCGGGACGGCGACCGTGGCGGTCGCCAGGGCCGCGATCCGGCGGGAGGCGGCGACCGCCGGCCGCCGCGCCCGGCGCCACCGGCCGGCGCTCCGGCCGACCCGGGCGAGCAGGACCGAGAGCTCGGAGGCAGGGAGCTGCAGCGAGAGCGTCCCGGCGTCGGTGACCAGGCCGAGCACCTGCCACGGCGACCCATCGGGACCGGGGGCCGTGCCGTCGGCGTCGAAGCCCTGGACCGCCCACCACGGCACCCGCACCCGGCGGCCGGACGGACGGAGCGGGCGCAGCACCAGGCCGCGGCGGCCCACGTCGACCCGGCAGAGCCGTGCGTCGCCGCGCGCGGGGTGCAGCAGGCGCACGACCTGCCCGGCTCCCCCCTGCTCGCTCCCCCGTGGGCCCATCGGTTCCCCAACATCCGGCGACCGTCCGCTGGCGCGGGACGGCGGCGCTTCCCCTTCGGCGGCCCCCCAGCCGCCATCGTCGCCCCGCATGTCGTGGGGCACCCGACCCCCCGCGGCCGGTCAGCTCAGTCTGGTGGAGCGCCGTCCACGGCGCAACCGGTGGCGGGTGG
Source organism: Acidimicrobiales bacterium (assembly GCA_050743965.1). Classification (GTDB taxonomy): domain Bacteria; phylum Actinomycetota; class Acidimicrobiia; order Acidimicrobiales; family RAAP-2; genus DAHUZJ01. The sequence goes on along the minus strand of JBOGGF010000125.1, from coordinate 626 downwards.
CGGGGCCTCGCTCGGGCCTCGGCGGCTCAGGCCGCGGCCACCGCCGCCACGAGCTTCTGCAGCGTGTCCTTGGCGTCGCCGAAGAGCAGGACCGTCTTGTCGTCGAACAGGAGCTCGTTGTCGATGCCGGCGAAGCCCGGTCGCATCGACCGCTTCAGGAAGACCACGTGCTGCGCCTGGTCGGCGTGGACGATCGGCATGCCGTAGATGGGGCTGCCCGGGGTGTCGTTGGCGGCCGGGTTGACGGTGTCGTTGGCCCCGACGACGAGGGCCACGTCGGCCGTGGACATCTCCGGGTTGGCCTCGTCCATCTCCTTGAGCTCGTCGTAGGGGACCTGGGCCTCGGCCAGCAGCACGTTCATGTGGCCGGGCATCCGGCCGGCGACGGGGTGGATGGCGTAGAACACCTCGACGCCCCGGGCGGCCAAGGATCCGGCCAGCTCCTTGGCCACGTGCTGCGCCTGGGCGACGGCTAGGCCGTACCCCGGGACGATCACGACCTTGCGGGCGTAGGCCAGGAGCACCCCCACGTCCTCGGGGGTGGAGGTCCGCACCGAGCGCCCCTCCTCCCCCTCAACCGCTGCCGCCGCCGTCACCACCGCGCCGAAGGCGCTGAAGAGGATGTT
>JBOGGF010000124.1:0-1788 GCA_050743965.1 Acidimicrobiales bacterium | reverse complement strand
CGCCTGGGACGAAGCCGGCGGCCGCCCCGGCCACCACCAGGAACACCGGGTAGGGGATCCCCGTGCGGCGCGACAGGACCCGGCTTGCGAGGACGACCACCGCCACCGCCAGACCCACGCCGAGCGTGCCCGTCACGGATCACTCGCTGCCGCACCGCTCGGGGCGCGGCCATCGGCCCCTCGGGGCGCGCCGGCACCCGCGGGCCGTCGGCCGTCGCATTTCCGCCCGAGACAGTTCACCCCGAGTTGCTATGCCCGACCCGGCCACCGGGTACCCGTCGGCACCGCCGCCTTGCCCCGCCCGTCACCTCCGTAGGATGGCGCCCGTGGCCTCCGTCCTGCACGATCCCGACCACGACCGGTTCGTCGCCCACGAGAGCGGGCAGACGGCCGAGCTCGTCTACCACCGCCGCGACGACCGGCTGGTGCTGGCGCACACGGAGGTGCCTTTGGCGATCGGCGGCCAGGGGGTCGGGGGCCGGCTCGTGGCAGCGGCGATGGCATGGGCCGGTGCCGAGGGGCTCACCGTGGTCCCGACGTGCCCTTTCGCCGCCCACTGGATCGAGGCGCACCCCGAGGTCGCCGGGCCGGCGCCGCTCCGGAGGCCCGAGGACACGGCCGGCCGCTGACCTGCGCCCCCATCGGCGCGGCGGCTCACGGCTGGAGGACGATCTTGCCTCGGGTGTGCCCCTGCTCGAGCTCTTCGAAGGCGGCGCGGACCTCGTCGAGTTGGTACGTCCGGGCGACGGGCACCTCGAGCTCACCCCGGGCGATGAGGCCCACCAGCTCGGCCATGACCTCGGCGGTGGCCGCCGTCGCCGATCCATCGGCCTTCACACCGTGGGACTCGACGGCGCCGAAGTCGACGACCGTGTCGATGCGCTCGGGCCGCACCCCCATCTCGAGCGCCAGCTCGACGTAGCCGTGGCCGTACGTGTCGATGAAGGCGTCGAGCTGCCCGTCCGCGGCCTCGGCCAGGCGGGCCGCGAGGTCGTCGCCGTAGTGGACGGGCACGGCGCCGCGGGCACGGAGCCAGTCGTCGTTCGACGGGCCTGCGATGCCGAGCACCCGGGCGCCGGTCCGGGCCGCCAGCTGGACGGCGAGGGAACCGACGCCGCCGGCCGCGCTCGAGACGGCCACGGTCTCACCTTCCTGCGGCGCCACCGCCCGTACGGTGGCGTAGGCCGTGGTCCCTACCACGAAGAGCCCGCCCGCGACCTCCCACGGCACCCCATCCGGCTTCGCCACCAGGTTCCCTGCCTCGACGGCGACCAGCTCGGCGTGGGAGGACCGCCGGTTGCTGAAGCCGAAGACGGGGTCGCCGGGCGCGAAGCCCTCGACGTCCGGGCCCACCTCCTCGACGGTGCCGGCCAGGTCGCTGCCCTGGCCCGAGGGGAAGGTGGCGGGGAACCGGGCGTGGAGCTCGCCGCGACGGATCTTGGCCTCGCCGGGGTTGATCCCCGCGGCCCGCACCCGTACCAGCACCTCGCCGGGCCGGGGGACGGGCCGGTCCACGTCGACCAGGTGGAGGACATCGGTGCCGCCGTACTCGTCGAACCGCACCGCCTTGGGCATGGACCTACCTCCTCATACGCTCCGTCCGCCATTCAACACCGCCATGTCGTGAGCTATGCCCGCCTGCCCAGGCCCGGGCGAGGCCCAGCCCAGGCCCGGCCCCCGCAGCGGTGCCAGCGGAACCCTCCTTCGTTCGCCGCGAGTGGGGCGCCGCGAGCGGGGATGGGTAGGGCTGCCTGGCGGGTTCTCTAGGATGCGGACCCTGAGGCCCCA
>JBOGGF010000123.1:0-1604 GCA_050743965.1 Acidimicrobiales bacterium | reverse complement strand
ATCCCGACGGTGTCATGCACGACGACTTCTTCTTCACCACCGACATCGAAGCCTCCCCCGGTGGCGTCGCCTCGCTCTACGCCGGTCGTTGGTCGATCGAGTGCGTGAACCGCGAGGTGAAGCAGTGCCTGCACGCAGAGGACCCCCAGAGCTGGAAGGGCAAGGGGCCCGAACGCGCTGCCTCGTTGTCGTTGTGGCTCTACGCGGCGATCTGGGCGTGGTACATCCCGACGTTCGGGACGACCGTCACCTGGATCACGCGGCCGTGGTACCAGAAGAAGGCGACGCCGAGCTTCCTCGATGCGCTCGCTGCGTTGCGCCGCTCCCTGTGGTCCGAACGAATTTCATCGATGTCATCTCCCGGGCCGCCCAGCCCGAAAATCCTCGACGGTCTGCTCGACACGCTCAGCCGTGCGGCGTGAGCTGAGCCTTCACCGCGGCCGACTCAGTCCGGCGGCAGCTCAGCACTGATTGCGGTAGGGACCGCCCTTGGCCGGAACAAGTCCGATTACGGGCGGCCCCCCGCACAGATCCCAGCGTGCACTGCTAATGCACTGGGCTCCTGCCTAGGGTCCGAGCGTCGAAGCGCACGTTCGGGAAGGGATGCTGGATACGGGCTTTGGGAATCCACCGGACGACGAGGCGCTTCATTCGCTGCCAGTTCGTCCGGCTGCGCTGGCTCCGGCGGTTGAGCGCCTTGAACCAGTGCCGGATGACCTGGGTGCGGAACGCCACCACCGCATCGGTGTTGCCCGGCACGGCGTAGTAGGCGAGGTGACCTCGCACCACGGAGCCGAGCCAGGCTCCCTGCTCGGGGATGGGGTAGTGCCGGCGACGCCTGAGTTGGTCTTTGACCTCGGCAAGCTTCGCCCGCATCCGCTTCGAGATGGTCTTGCGCCTGAGCCAGAAGCGCCCGGACTTGGACTTCCCGCAGATGTGCGTGAATCCCAGGAAATCGAACGTCTCTGGCTTCCCGTCGCCCCGAGCCGCACGATCCCGGGCGGCGTTGCGCCCGAACTCGATCAGCCTGGTCTTGTCGGGATGCAGCGCCAGTCCGAACTTGGAGAATCGCTCTCGCAGGTCGGAGAGGAACTGCTCGGCGTCAGCCCTGTGCTCGAACCCGGCGACGAAGTCGTCCGCGAAGTGAATCGGCCTGGGATCCCTGGAGGCTCCATACCTTGGAAGTGAGGATGGAGTCATGGACAAGAAGCAGGCATCGTCGAAGCGGTACCCGCCAGAGTTGAAGGAGCGAGCCGTGCGGATGGTCGGCGAGCTTCAGAACGCGGACCCGGGTGACCAAGGGGTGATCTCCCGGGTCGCCCGCCAGTTGGGCGTGGGCAAGGAGTCCCTCAGAGCCTGGGTCAAGCAGGCAGCGGTCGACGTTGGACGTCAGCCGGGGTTGACGACCGCCGAGCATGACGAGGTGATCGGCCTGCGCAAGGAGGTGAAGGAGCTCCGCCGGGCGAACGACATCCTCCAGGCGGCAGCAACTTTCTTCGGGGCGGAGCTCGACCGCCGACGCACGAAGTAGTCGCCTTCATCGACACCCACCGTGACCGTGCGTCCGGTGGGCGTCGATGGGGGGTCGAGCCGATCTGCGAGGC
>JBOGGF010000122.1:0-8793 GCA_050743965.1 Acidimicrobiales bacterium | reverse complement strand
GCCCCGAGGGGCTGGACGAGGGCGACCGCTTCGTCCACTTGGTGCCGTCGAAGGTCCACGTGGCGCTGGACCATGTCGTGCAGGTCGCCGAGGCCTGTGTCACGCAGCCCCCGAGCTCGACATCGACGTTGGCTGTGGCGTCATTGGTCATGGCCGGTCGGTCGACTGTGCCGGGTTGTGTCGGGTCCGGCACGGTCAGCATGCCGGGCATGACCACGAACGTTGTTGTGCTGACCGTGTTGGCCGGAGAGCCGTCGGGGGTGAGCCCCGTCGGTGCCGTGGTGGCGCCGGCTCGTGCCGCCACGTCGGTGGTGGTGATCTTGGGGGTGACCCGCTGGGCGCCCGGATGGGCGGAACTGAGCTTGGCGTCGTGCGGCGCCGGTGAAGCCCGGTGGACCACCTTGGCCGTGGTCGTGGCCGATGCCGGCGGACCGAGCACCTGGACGCCGGCGAAGGTTGCGATGCTCGAAAGAGCGATCGCGACGCGGCCGAGGACGTGACGGGCCATCGTGGCCTCCCCCTCGGCCCGTCCCAGTCCCTGGGCTGGGCCGCCTCCTGGCTCCCGCTGTTCGGGCCGACGGATCGGTCGTGGCGGGTGAGGGAGCATTCACCCGTGGCATCGGCGATGCTACGCCCGACAACAACATATGTCTAGTGCTATTTCTCTCATTTACCCGTGAGCCCGTACACGAACGGTCTTGTCCGCGCCCTGGCCGGTCGGCGCCGTGCGCGGCGGTTCCCCGTTGCTTCGCGCTCGGCGTGGTTGCAATTCGGGCACGCTGCAAGTGGGCCCACCGCCCGGCTGCGAGACTGATGTGAGTGACCAGCGCGGCATCGAGGAAAGGTGAGGCGGTGTCGATGCTGAAGCACGATGACGGCGAGCTGGGGCGGCGATTGCGGCGCTTGCGCAACGAGCGCGGGCTCGTCGTGCGTGACGTCGCGACGGCTTGCACACTCCCTTACAGCGCCCTCGGTTCTTACGAGCGAGGCGAGCGGGCCATCCCCGCCACTGCGCTCGCCTTGCTGTGCGCCTTCTACGACGTCCCCGTCACCGAGGTGCTGGGCGACGGTCCCGCGGCGACCCCGCGACCGGCCGATCCGAGCGACCGGCTCCGGGTGCCGTTCGACCTCGCCGGCCTCCGGCGCGCCCGGAGCAAGGAGGCAAAGACGGCCGCGGAGGTTGTCGCCGCCATTCGGGAACGACGCAGCACCGTGCGACCGTCCGACGGCGTCTTCCTCATTCGTCGTGACGACCTGTTCACCATCGGTGCCGTGGTCGGCCTCAGCGTCGAGGCGCTCGTCGAGAAGCTGCGCACCGAGGGAGCGTTGCGGCATCCGAAGGGCCGGCCGACCAAGTCCGCACCGCGGGGTCCGTGAGCGGCAGCATCGGGGAGCCGACGCCGTCTTCCCTCGGAGCTGCGACGTCGGGCTGGACAAGGATCGTGCCGGTGACGAAGTGGACTGCGGTGCCGGCAGCCGGATCTACGGACGATGGCAACCACGGTCGCCGCCGCGCACCGCACGGGCTCGGACCCGGCTGCGTTGCTCAGCCCGTGGGCGCCCACCGGTAGCGGGTCCAACCCCGGACCGGCTCGGCGCCCAGGTGCTCGTAGACGGCGATCGCCCGCTCGTTCCAGTCGAGCACCTCCCACTCGACCCGCCCGTCGGTCCGGGCCCGCAGGTGCTCGAGCAGCGCCCGGCCGTAGCCGCGGCCCCGGTGGGGCGGCCGCACGTACAGGTCCTCGAGCCATATGCCGGTCTGCCCGAGGAAGGTCGAGAAGGTGGGGAACCACAGGGCGTGGCCGGCGGCGACCCCGTCGCCGACCTCGCCCAGGCTCACGTGCACCAACCCGTCGGCGACGGTCCGCCGGACCTGGTCGGCCGTGCACCGCACCTCGTCGGCCAGGTGCTCGAACCCGGCCAGCTCCCGGGTGAGGGCGACGATCTCCTCGGCGTCGTCCCCGGTCGCCTCCCGGATCGAGAGGCTCACCCCGCCGGGCTGCGGTTGGCCGCGCTGACCACGGACGCCAGGGAGGCGTCGAGGATGGAGGAGTCCATGCCCACCCCCCACCAGGTGTCGCCGCCGGGCCCTTCAGCCTCGACGTAGGCGACGGCCGAGGCCCCGCTGCCGGCGGTGAGGGCATGCTCGGAGTAGTCCTTCACCTCGAAGGTGATGCCCACCTCGTCCCGGATACCCGCCACGAGGGCGTCGATCGGGCCGTTGCCCTCGCCCCGCACGGTGACGTGCTTGCCGTCGACCAGCAGCTGGGCGACCACGGTCGTGCGGCCGTGACCCGTCGCCACCTCACTGGTGAGCAGCCGGATCCCCCGCTCGCCGGGGAGGTAGGTGTCGTTGAACACCTCCCAGATCTCGGCCGGGCGGATCTCGGTACCGGACTGCTCGGTCACCGCCTGCACCTGCTTGGAGAACTCGACCTGCAGCCGGCGCGGCAGGTCGAGCCCGTGCTCGGCGCCCATCACGTAGGCGACGCCGCCCTTGCCGGACTGGCTGTTGACCCGGATGATGGCCTCGTAGGTGCGCCCGGTGTGCTTGGGGTCGATCGGCAGGTACGGCACCTCCCACTGGGCGTAGTCCTCGCCGATCGCCGCCATCCCCTTCTTGATGGCGTCCTGGTGGGAGCCGGAGAAGGCGGTGTAGACCAGGTCGCCAGCGTAGGGATGGCGCGGGTGCACCGGCATCCGGGTGGCGTGCTCGGCGATCCGCCGCACCTTCTCGATGTCGCCGAAGTCGAGGCCCGGGTCGACGCCTTCGGAGAACAGGTTCATCGCCAGGGTCACGATGTCGACGTTGCCCGTCCGCTCCCCGTTGCCGAAGAGCGTCCCCTCGACCCGGTCGGCGCCGGCGAGGACGGCCAGCTCGGCCGCCGCCACCGCCGTCCCCCGGTCGTGGGGGGGGTGGACGGAGAGCACGAGGCGGTCGCGATCGCGGACGGTGCGGCCGAACCACTCGATCACGTCGGCGTAGACGTTGGGCGTGTAGGCCTCGACCGTCGCCGGGAGGTTCACGATCATCGGCCGCTCGGGGGTCGGCTCTATGACGTCCATCACGGCCTCGCAGATCTGGACGGCGAACTCCGGCTCGGTGCCGGTGAAGCTCTCGGGCGAGTACTCGTAGCGGACCTCGGTGCCCGCCAGCACCGCCTCGAATTTCTTGCAGAGCCGGGCCGCGTTGACGGCGATGTCGACGATGCCCTCCCGGTCGAGGCCGAAGACGACCCGGCGCTGGAGCTCGGAGGTCGAGTTGTAGAAGTGGACCACGGCCCGGCGAGCCCCCTCGAGCGACTGGAACGTCCGCTCGATGAGCTCCTCCCGGCACTGGACCAGTACCTGGATCTCGACGTCGTCGGGGACGAGGCCGCCCTCGATCAGCAACCGCTGGAAGTCGTAGTCGGTCTGGGAGGCGGACGGGAAGCCCACCTCGATCTCCTTGAACCCGACGTCGACGAGCGCTCGGAACAGGGCCAGCTTGCGCTCGGCGTCCATGGGGTCGACGAGGGACTGATTACCGTCGCGCAGATCGACACTGGCCCACCGGGGGGCCTGGGTCGGCTGGCGGTCCGGCCAGGTGCGGTCGGGCAGGACCAGCGGCACCTGCGATCGGTAGCGGTCATGCGGCATGGCTGGCATGTTCCTCTCTCCCTCCGATTCTCCCCCGACGGTCCCCAACGAAAAAACCCCCTGGCCTTCCGGCGCAGGAGGTTCTCGGCGAACGCGATGTGGCGTTCGCCGTCAGGTCAGAAGCAGCTCCGAGGTGGCGCACATGTCGTACATATCACCTCCAATCTTGGCAGGGATGAGGGAGATCGTCAAGCGATACCCTTGGCCGATGCGACGGCCGCTCGCCTACCTTGCCTGCCTGCTCCTGCTGGCGCTCACCGGTGCCGCCGCCCTGGCGCTGGTGCGGCGGGCCCTGGGCGCCCGCCCGCCCGGGACCCCCACCTCTTGGCCCCAGGTGCCGCGCAAGCCGGCCGACTAGGGTCCGCCCACCGGCCGCGGCCACCGGCGGTCGGCCAGCGCCGGGAATTCGGCCCGGGCGGCGGCCACGGCGTCGAGGTCGACAGTGGCGTCGAGGCGGCCCGGCTCCTCCCCTGCCTCGGCCACCACCTCGCCCCACGAGTCCACGACGGTGCTGCGGCCGGCCAGGGCCACCCCGTGGTCGATCCCCGCGGCATTGGCGCCCACCACGACGGCCTGGTTCTCGATGGCCCGGGCCCGCAGCAGGGTCGACCAGTGCCCGGCCCGGGCGGCCGGCCAGGCGGCGGGCACCACGTAGAGCGCCACTGTCCCGGCGACCTCCCGGAACAGCTCGGGGAACCGCAGGTCGTAGCAGGTCGCCATCCCCGCCCGCAGGCCCGCCCGCGCCCCGCCGAGGGGGAACGTCGCCACCTCGGACCCCCCGGTCACGAGCTCCTGCTCGCGCGACCGGTAACCGAAGACGTGGACCTTGCGGTACACGGCCAGCCGGTCGCCGTCGGGCCCGAAGACGACGCTCGTGTTGTGCAGGGCACCGCCGGGTCCGGCCTCCACCACGCTGCCGGCGTGGACGGTGGTGCCGAGCCGCCGGGCCGCCGCCGCCAGCTCGCCGAGGAGGGGCCCGTCCAGCGCCTGGGCGACCGACCGGTAGCGGTCGAAGGCGAAGTAGCCCGACGGCCACAGCTCGGGCAGGACGACGAGATCGGCACCGGCGGCCGCTTCGATCAGGTCCACGACCTCGGCGACGCGGTCGTCGGGCTCCCCGCCGCCGGCCGCCGGCGGGGCCACCTGCAGGCAGGTCACCCGGAGGCTCGCCACGGCGGCCCGACCGCCTACAGGCTGACGCGGTGCAGGTCGAGGATGCCGATCTCCCCCCGCAGGCGGGTCAGCACCTCGTCGGGTGCCGGCTCGCCGGTCGAGAGCACCATGAGGGCGGTGCCGGCGTCCTCGCTCGGGCCGACGGCCATCGACGAGATGGAGATCCCCGCCTCGCCCAGCGCCACCCCGACCACGCCCACCATCCCGGGTCGGTCGTCGTTGCGCACCACCAGCATGTGACGGGCCGGGGGCACCTCGACGGTGTGGTCGTCGACCATCACCACCCGGGGCTCGGCCCGGAGCCCGGCGCCGGCCAGGGTGGCGGCGACCGAGTGGCTGCCCGAGCGCAGCGTGACCAGGCTCTTGTAGTTGGGCGAGGTGGTGGTCGAGGTCTCGGTGATCTCGAGGCCCCGCTGCTCGGCCAACTGGGGGGCGTTCACGTAGGAGACCGGCTCCTCGGTGGTGGTGACGAAGAGGCCCTTCAGCACCGACAGCGTGAGGATCCCGGTGGCGGCGCCGGCCAGTCCGCCGCGGTACTCGACCTCGAGCCGATCGGGCAGCCCGTCGTGGAGGCAGCCGAAGAAGCGGCCCAGCTGCTCGGCCATCGGCATGAACGGCCGGACCGTCTCGGACACCTCGGTCGCCGCCACGTTCACGGCATAGGGGACGAAGTCCCCCGCCAGGGCCAGGAGCACCTGCTCGGCAATGGTGACGCCGGCCTTGTCCTGGGCCTCCTCGGTCGACGCCCCGAGGTGCGGGGTCACGATGACCGAGTCGAGATCTAGCAGCGGCGAGCCGGTGCACGGTTCGGTGGCGAAGACATCGAGGGCCGCCCCGGCCACGACGCCGCCGACAATGGCCTCGGCCAGGGCCTCCTCGTCGACGATGCCGCCGCGGGCCGTGTTGACGATGCGGATGCCCGGCTTGGCCTTGGCCAGCACGTCCCGGCCGACGAGGCCCACCGTCTCGGGGGTCTTGGGGGTGTGGACGGAGACGAAGTCGGCCTCGGCGAAGAGCTCCTCCACCGACCGCAGGGCCACGCCCATGGTGGCCGCCCGCTCGGCCGAGATGTACGGGTCGAAGGCGAGCAGCCGCATGCCGAAGGCGAGGGCCCGCTGGGCCACGAGCGAACCGGCCCGGCCCAGCCCGACGATGCCCAGCACCTTGCCGTGGAGCTCCACCCCCTCCCAGCGCGACCGCTCCCACCGGCCCGCCACCAGGGCAGCGTGGGCCTGGGGGATGTTGCGGGCCTGGGCGAGCAGGAGGCCCATGGCGTGCTCGGCCACCGAGAGGATGTTGGAGGTCGGGGCGTTGACCACCATGACCCCCCGTGCGGTGGCCGCCGGCACGTCGACGTTGTCGAGGCCCACGCCAGCCCGGCCCACGACCTGCAGCGAGGTGCCGGCCGCCAGGACCTCGGCCGTGACCTTGGTGGCCGAGCGGATGACCAGGGCCTGGGCCCCGGCCACCGCCGAGCGCAGCCCATCGGGTTCGAGCCCCTCGCGCACGTCGACCTCGTGCCCGGCCTCGGCCAGGAGGTCGAGGCCGCGCGCGGCGATCTTCTCGGTCACCAGCACTCGCGCCATCGGGCCCCTCAGTCCTTCGCCTCGGCGAACAGTGCCCCCAGCCGGCGAACGCCCTCGGCTAGGTCGTCGTCGCCCAGTGCGTAGGACATGCGGAAGTAGCCGGGGGCGCCGAACGCCTCGCCCGGCACCACGGCCACCTTGGCCTCCTCGATGCACACCTCGGCCAGCTCGACGCTCGTCGCCGGGCGGCGTCCCCGCAGCTCCCGGCCGAGCAGGGGCGTCACCTTGGGGAAGGCGTAGAAGGCACCGAAGGGCTCGATGCACTCGATGCCGGGGATCTCCCGCAGCATCGACACGATGGTGCGGCGGCGGCGGTCGAACGCGGCCCGCATCTCGGCCACCGCGCCGAGGTCGCCGGACACGCCCGCCAGCGCGGCGACCTGGGAGACGTTGGCCACATTGGACGTCTCGTGCGACTGGATGTTGGCGGCGGCGGTCACGGCGTCGACCGGGCCGACCATCCAGCCCACCCGCCAGCCGGTCATGGCGTAGGTCTTGGCCACCCCGTTCACCACCAGGCACCGGTCGGCCAGGTCGGGCACCACCACCGGCATGGAGTGGTGCTCGGCCCCGCCGTAGACGAGGTGCTCGTAGATCTCGTCGGTCACGACCCACAGGCCGTGCTCGACCGCCCACCGGCCGATGGCCTCGATGTCCTCCCGGGGGTGCACAGCCCCCGTCGGGTTGGAGGGCGAGACGAAGAGAAGGGCCTTGGTGCGCGGCGTCCGCGCCCGCTCGAGGGCCTCCACCGACACCCGGAACCCGGTCGTCTCGTCCGAGGGCACGAACACCGGCCTCCCCCCGGCGAGGCCGATCGACTCGTGGTAGGTGGTCCAGTAGGGGGCAGGCACGATCACTTCGTCGCCCGGATCGCACAGGACGGCGAAGGCGTTGGCCACGGCCTGCTTGCCCCCGTTGGTGACGAGCACCTGCGATGCCGTGACCTCGTAGCCCGAGTCCCGCTTGGTCTTGACGGCGACGGCCTCGCGCAGCTCGGGCAGCCCGGGCGTCGGGGTGTAGTGGTGGAACCGCGCCTCTCGGCAGGCGGCGATCGCCGCCTCGACGATGTGGGGCGGGGTGGGGAAGTCGGGCTCGCCCGCCCCGAACCCGATCACGTGCTCGCCCGCGGCCTTCAGGGCCTTCGCCTTGGCGTCGACGGCCAGGGTGGCCGACGGCGTGACGGCGGTGGATCGGGCCGACAGGCGCCGGGCGGGGGTGGTTGCGGAGACGGCGGACACGGATGCAATGATCGCATAGTGACCACCTCCCCCATCAAACTGCCGGCCGAGCTGCTCCCCCGGGACGGCCGGTTCGGCGCCGGACCGTCCAAGGTGCGCACCGAGCAGGTGTCGGGGCTGCTCGACGTCGCCACCACCTTCCTGGGCACGAGCCACCGCCAGCAGCCGGTGCGGTCGATGGTCGGCCGGGTGCGCCAGGGGATGCGGGACCTCTTCTCGCTCCCCGACGGCTACGAGGTGCTCCTGGGCAACGGCGGCACCACCTGCTTCTGGGACGCCGCCACCTTCGGCCTGATCGAGGAGCGGAGCCAGCACCTCTCGTTCGGGGAGTTCTCCTCTAAGTTCGCCGCCGCCGCCCAGTCGGCGCCGCACCTCGAGAACCCCCACGTCATCGAGTCGCCCGCCGGGACCCACCCGCTGCCCGAGGCCGCCGCCGACATCGACCTCTACGCCCTCACCCACAACGAGACCTCGACCGGGGTGGCCATGCCGGTGCGCCGCCCGGCCGGGGCGGCACTGCCGGCGGACGGCGGTGGGCTGGTGGCCGTCGACGGCACGTCGGCCGCCGGGGGGCTGCGCGTCGACCCGGCCGAGCTCGACGTCTACTACCTGGCACCGCAGAAGTGCTTCGCCTCCGACGGCGGGCTGTGGGTGGCGCTGTGCTCGCCCGCCGCCGTCGAGCGGATCGAGCGGATCGCCGCCTCCGGCCGGTGGGTGCCGGCCTTCTTGGACCTCCGGATCGCCCTGGAGAATTCGCGCCTCGACCAGACCTACAACACCCCGGCCCTCGCCACCCTGTACCTCCTGGCCGAGCAGCTCGACTGGATGCTCGCCCACGGGGGGCTCGAGTGGACGGCGGGGCGGTGCGACCGGTCGGCCGAGATCCTCTACACCTGGGCCGAGCAGTCCGGCTTCGCCCGGCCCTTCGTCGAGGACCCGCGCCACCGCAGCCACGTCGTCGGCACCGTCGACCTCGTCGACGCGGTGGACGCCGCCGCCGTGGCGCGCATCCTGCGGGAGAACGGCATGGTCGACACCGAGCCCTACCGCAAGCTCGGTCGCAACCAGCTGCGGATCGCCATGTTCCCTGCGGTCGAGCCCGATGACGTCAGTGCACTCACTGAATGCGTCGACTGGGTGGTCGAGCGGCTCAAGCC
>JBOGGF010000121.1:0-6581 GCA_050743965.1 Acidimicrobiales bacterium | reverse complement strand
GTCCAACGGCGCGGCAACGGCCAAGGGCGGACCGGCCAAGGGCGGACCGGCCAAGGGTCCGGCGACGGGACCGGTCAAGGGCGGGCAGCCCAAGGCAGGTGCGCCACCGTCCGGTGCGTCCCGGGCGGGCGGCAGCGATGCCACGGCGCCGGGGCGCCGGACGAAGGGCCAGCCGGCGTCGTCCAACGGCGGCGCGGGCAGGGCCAATGGACAGGCCCGCAGGGCCAATGGGCGCGCCGGCGGTGGTAATACCGGTGGTAATACCGCTCCCAAGGCTCAGCCTCGGGCCAAGTCGAAGCGACCGAGAAAGGCGCGCTGACGGGTGGAATGGGTCGAAGTCACGGGCAAGACGGTGGACGAGGCGAAGGAGGAGGCACTCGACCAGCTGGGCGTCACCGAGTCCGACGCCGAAGTGGTCGTGCTCACGGAGCCCAAGACCGGGCTGTTCGGGCGGGTCCGTGGTGAGGCTCGCGTCCGGGCCAGAGTTCGCCCAGTCGGTCCGAGGCCCAAGCGTCAGCGCCGTCCCCATGATCGGAGCCGGTCGGGCGGAGGGAGCAGTGGAGGCCGCAACGGTGGGGAGAACCGGGAGACGGGGACGGATCGACCCCGTGAGCGCGCTGCCGCCCCGGACGGCGACGGCAGCTCGGACGCGGTCGAGCACCGAGCCGGCGGCGCCGGTGGATCGGGGAACGGATCGGGTGGCGCCAAGCGGCGCCGTCGGCGCGGGGGCCGAGGCCGGGGCGGTGCCCGGAGCAGCACCGGGGCGGGGACCGCAGGCGGGGACCGACCGGGTGCCAACACGGACGGCGAGATGTCCGCCGCCGGGAGCACGGCTCCAGCGACCGAACGGCCGCCGGGGACCGGTGGTGGCGATGGCGCGGGAAGGGCGTCGATGGGCGACGGAACATCAGGTGGTCGACAGGAGACCCGCCGCCATGCGGCGACGAAGGAGGAGAGCACGGTGGCAGAGGGCATGACGCTGCAGGAGCAGGCGGAGATCGGCCGCGAGTTCCTCGAAGGCCTGGTGGAGCGGTACGGGCTTTCGGCGAGAGTCGAGGTGCGCGAGCTCGACGAGGAGACGGTGGAGCTGGCGGCCACCGGTGACGGTCTCGGGATGCTCGTCGGCCCGAAGGGCGCCACGCTGGCCGCCCTCCAGGACGTGACCCGGGCCGTGGTCCAGCGCCGGTTCCCGACCCGTACGGACCGCATCCTCGTCGACGTGGCTGGGTACCGCGAGCGGCGCGCCACCGCGTTGCGCCGGTTCACCGAACAGGTGTCGGCAGAGGTCATGAGCTCCGGTGAGGAGCGAGCGCTCGAGCCGATGTCCCCCGCCGACCGCAAGGTCGTCCACGACACGGCGGCAGGCATCGACGGGGTCGAGTCCCGCTCCGACGGTGAGGATCCCCACCGATTCGTCGTCATCGCCCCCGTCGGCTGAGAGCCTGACATCACGGGCCGGTTCGCCGACCACCGCGACCCGGCTTCTGTGACCGGTTCACCGGACGCATCGAAGCCGGCACTGCCCGAAGTACTGGTTGAGATGCTCGTGCGCGCGAGGACGCTGGGCTTTCTTGGTCCCGGTCCGGTAACGCGCCACGTGGCGCACGCGCTCGGGTTCTCCCGGGCCATCGGCGGGGCTCGTGGCTCCTCGGTCCTGTTCGCTCCCGGGACAGCCACCTCTGGGTGTTGTCCCGAGCGCGGTGCACGTGACGGCCTCCGTCTTGCCGATCTTGGTTCGGGCGGCGGTGTTCCCGGCTTGGTGCTCGCCGTCACCGAGCCGACATGGCGGGTCGCACTCGTGGACGCCAATGCGCGCCGCTGCGAATTTCTGGCCGAAGCCATCCGCCAGGTAGGTTGGACGAGCCGTGTGGCGGTAGTCCACGACCGGGCCGAGACGGTAGGGCGAGACGCCGAGCACCGGGGAAGCTACGACGTGGTGACCGCCCGATCCTTCGGCCCACCGGCGGTGACGGCGGAATGCGCGGCACCGCTGCTGCTCACCGGTGGCCTCCTCGTCACCTCGGAGCCCCCAATTGCCACCGGACCGGGCGGGTCGCCGGTCGAGCCTGCTCCCCCGGCTGGAGCCGGCGGGGCCGACCAAGTCGGGGGCCGCACCGGTGTGGCCTCGGCAAGTGGCCGCTGGCCGGTCGCCGGCTTGGAGCAACTGGGCATGGCACCCCTGGCTCCCCAGGTCGACGTCTTTGCCTACCAGGTGGTGCGCCAAGTCACTGCTTGCCCGCACCGGTACCCACGGCGGGTGGGCATGCCGGCCAAGCGTCCCCTCTTCTAGTACGCGAGCCCTCGACCCCAAACGTCGCGATGGGATCAGCGATCCTCGTGCGGTGGTGGTCCCCCGAGGTGGTCCGACCCTTTCGGCAGTTGGGCGAGCCGACGCCCGTAGCGCACGACCATCTCGTCGAGGCGCGCCATGGCGTATCCGTCGAGCCGGGAGGAGATCCGGCGACGTAACAGAGGCAGGAGGTCGTCCCGCAGATAGACCCCCCGGGCCATCCACTGGTAGTAGCGGCGCCCGCTGTGGTCGTAGGGACCGTAGAGCCTGCCGCCGGGGAAGGTCTGCTCGAGCCACCGGAACATGGCTTCGTGGCGCACGTGCATACGGAGCGTTACGTGGGGCTGCCGGCCGTCTCCCCCGAAGTGACCTTCGCCAATCAGAAGTCCGACGAGCACCCCTTCCTCGAAGTCCGTCGTCACGAGCCCTCCAGTCTGCCGATCAGCGCCCCGCTCCCCTACATGATGCGGCGGAGATGGTTCCTGTCCCACGGGTGTTTCACCGTAAGGTATCACGTGAAACGTTGATCGGCGGCGGGTGATATGGGGGGTACGTCGGCGAGGCGAGCCGAGCGCGCGGCGAGGGGCCCGTCGATCGGGCGCCCGTACCTGCTAGGTCATTCCGTTGCGAAATGGTACGAAACTGAACCCGACAGCCGATGCAGTATCGGCGCGGCCGCGGGTGCACACCCCGCCGGATGATTCGGGCAGGGACACCGCCACACGCGCCCGCCCGGCGGATAGCGGATCGGATCAGAGGTCCGGATTTGCCGACGCCGGAACCCGTCAATGTTCCCCGTCCCCGTCCCCGTCCCCGTCCCCGTCGAGCGCTGCGCTCTCGAGGCGCTGGGTGTTTCACCGTAAGGTTGCACGTGAAACGTCGCCAACTCTCGTCAGGGGGCGGTGCTGGGCCGAGTCACCGCCGAGCGCAGCGGCGTGGGCGGCACGGGGCGCGACGCCGCCACCTGCCACCGGGTGTCGGTTGACGATCGCTCGGCCCCTGTTCGCTGTGAGCGTCGATGCCTGAGGATTGTGCGCATGAGGGGCCGAATCCCCCCGAGAAGGCTTGACCCGAGGTCGCGAAGAGGCGAGGATGTGCAGGTGATCGTCCGCCGCATGCCGTCGCGCTGAATGCGATTCCGCAGGCGGGGCGGCCACGATGCGGCCCCATCGAGGGGCGGCGGGAACGGGAAGGACGTCGAGCCGCTTCGCGTCGAGGCGCCGGTGGAGGCCGGCGACGAGGAGCGGGCGCCCCACGGGCCCGTCGGCAGGGTGCAGGCGGAGCGCATGCCGACGCTGGAATCAGAGCCGGCTCCGGCACCGGAAGCGAGGGACCCGGCCCACAGCGGGACGCCAGAGGAAGGCGCGGGGACCTTCTACGACCAAGCGAGACCGGAGACCGGGGATCGTCCAGGCTGGTCCTCCACCGGGGACGGCAGCCTGCCGGAGGCGATCCGCGACCCGGAAAACCCCGGAGAGGGAGACGTGATGGCGCCTCCGAGCACATGTGGTGAACCGGACCTCGAGGGTGAGCGGGAGAGGGCCGAGGAAGGCCTGCGCGGCCACGAGCGACGGGCTCAGGCATTCGGCGTCGAGCTCACCACGGCGGAGACGGGCGTGACCGACGGCGTAGCTGAGGCGGCACATCCCCGAGACGACGATCAGGAAGCTGAGCTCAATGACGGCATCGGGCGCCAGCAGGCCAGCGTGACGGCGACCGACGACGCAGCCCGGGCGCTGCCCCGGGTCCTGGCGGTGGCCAACCAGAAGGGCGGGGTGGGCAAGACCACCACCACGGTGAATCTCGGTGCTGCTCTCGCCGAGCTGGGCTATAGGGTGCTCGTGATCGACCTCGACCCGCAGGGCAACGCCACGACCGGGTTGGGGATCGATGCTCGCAATTTCGAGATGTCGATGTACGACGTCATCATGCGCGAGACGCCCCTCGAGGACTGCATCGAGCCGACGAGCGTGAAGAACCTCTTCGTCGCCCCGGCCACGATCGACCTGGCGGGCGTGGAGATCGAGTTGGTGCCGGCCTTCAGCCGAGAGCTGCGGCTGCGGCGGGCGATCGACGGGGTGGTCGACGACTTCGACTTCGTCCTCGTCGACTGTCCGCCTTCGCTCGGCTTGATCACCATCAACGGGCTGGCTGCGGCGGGAGAGGTCTTGGTGCCGATTCAGTGCGAGTACTACGCACTGGAGGGCCTGAGCCAGCTTCTGAGAAACGTGCATCTCGTCGCCAATAATCTGAACGAGCAGCTCGAGGTGTCGACCATCGTCCTCACCATGTACGACGGGCGGACCCGACTGGCGGTCGAGGTGGCCTCGGAGGTGCGCCAGCACTTCGCCGAGCGCGTCTGCCAGACGGTGATCCCGAGGGCAGTGCGCCTTTCGGAGGCGCCTTCGTTCGGTCAGCCGATCACGGTGTTCGATCCCACCTCGCGGGGCGCCGTGGCCTACCGCGACTTGGCAAAGGAGGTGAGCAATGGCGCGCCGAAGCGGTCTGGGTAAGGGCCTGGGTGCTCTCATTCCGACCGAGGTGACGGAGGATCGGCGCTCGCAGCTGCGCGAGGTGCCGATCGGCAGCATCCGGCCGAACTCCCTCCAACCGAGATCACACTTCGACGAGGAGGCGATGGCATCGTTGGCCTCGTCGGTGCGGGAGCTCGGCGTCCTTCAACCCGTCCTGGTGCGGTCGATCGACGGCGACGGAGAGGCGAGCTACGAGCTGATCGCCGGGGAGCGGCGGTGGCGGGCAGCCCGGCGGGCTGGGCTGCAGACCATCCCGGTCCTGGTGCGGGACAGTGCCGAGGACGTCCACAGCCTCGAGCAGGCACTGGTCGAGAACCTCCACCGGGAAGATCTCAATCCGCTGGAGGAGGCGGCCGCCTACCAGCAGCTGATCGACGATTTCTCCTTCACCCACGAACAGGTGGCGACGCGCGTCGGAAAGAGCCGTGCGGCAGTGACCAACACCCTGCGGCTGCTCCAGCTGCCTGCCGGGGTCCAGCGAGCGCTGGCCGAGGGGAGCATCTCGGCCGGCCACGCCCGGGCACTCCTCGGCAGTCCCGACCGGGCCCTGCAGGAGGCATTGGTCCAACGCGTCGTGCACGAGGAGCTCACGGTGCGGGCGGTGGAAGAGGCGGTCCGGGCGGCGGGGGAGGGCGACGAAGTGCCCGATCCATCGCTGAGTACTACCAATGGTAGTACTCGTGGCGGCGGCACGGTCGGACCTCGCCGACTGCCCGAGCCAGGGCTTCTCGAGCTGGAGGAGCTCCTGTCCTCGCACCTCGACACGAGGGTCAAGGTGGAGCTGCGGAACCGCCGGGGTCGAGTCGTGGTCGAGTTCGCCACGCTCGAAGACCTCGAGCGCATCTACAGGGTGATGGTGGAAGGGGTGCCGGACCCGGGCCCTCGGGCGCTCACACCATCCTGACCAGGGATTTCACCGGAAGCGGGCAGCGATGAGGGAACTGTCAACCGGTGATGAAGGTTTATCCACAACCTGTGCATTACGTTGTGGATTGTCGGTTTCTCCTTGAAGTCAAGGCTGCGCTCACCCCGCGTGTCACCTCGGTGCGGCGCTGGTCGCCGGGTCCTCGCCCCGTTCGCGTTGGTGTACCGAAGGAGTGCCGCGGTGGCCATCCAGATACGGCGGGGGACCGCTCAGTCCCAAGGCGTCGTGGCCCAGATGGTCAGGGCGGCCGTCAGGGCGTCGGCCAGGTGGGGCCCCCGTTGCACCACTACCGACGCCGGTCCGACCTCCACGATGACGGCGGGCATGCGGGTCTCGCGCAGCAGCGGGAGCGACATGCCTCGGGTCCGGCGGTCGGGGACGCCAAGGGCGGCGGGCACCGTTCGCTGGACGACCTCGGCCAGGACCCGACCGCCGACCGAGTCGTTGCGGTAGCCCGCGTAGTACGAGGTGACACAGCCCGGATGCTCCGGATCGAGCCGAAGGGCGAGGTACACCTCGACCCCGGCGGCGTTGGCCTGCTGGGCCTGGGAGGAGTCGTCGGGGTGGTGCAGGCTCGTCACCCGAGCGCTGAGTGCCACGAGCCGGCGTTGCAGCGCCGAGACGGTCGTGCCGAGGCCCCCGACCTCGCCTACGGCGATGTGCCGGCCGGCAAGGGTGGGTGGGGCACGCCGGAGCAGTTCCCGGTCCCGAACGGTCGAGACGAGCTCCTGTTGCGGGTGCCGGGCGGCGACCCGTAGCAGCTCGCCCAGGGTGGCGGCCCCGAGGATGCCGTCCACCGGCACGGCGGCGTTGCGCTGGAACTCGCGGAGGG
>JBOGGF010000120.1:0-9623 GCA_050743965.1 Acidimicrobiales bacterium | reverse complement strand
GGTCGCGGTGTCGGCCGGGGTGCCGCCGGCAGCCGGTGCGCTGGCCGCCCCGCCCCGCGCCCAGGTGCCGGCCCTCCTCCCCGCGGCCCGGCCCCATGCCCTGCCGCCCGAGTCGACCGACGTGCGCATCGCCATGACCGAGAACGACACAAGGACAGTGATCGTGGCCTCACCGGGCGGGGTGTCGGCGCCCGGGGTGGCCGACGCCCCGGGGGTCCTCTTCCGGCCGTCCGGCGGCAGCTGGACAGTGTTCACCTCCGGCGGCGGCTGTGGCGGACCTTGGACCCCGGCGGGCACCGTGGCCAGCTCGGTCACCGCCAGCCCCGTCACCGCGGGCAGCCTCCTCACCCTGTGCGTAGCCGGCACACAGTCCACGACACTGCAGGGCACGGTGTCGGGCGTCTACAACTCCAACGGCCAGGCGCGGACGGTCGACACCGTGCCGCTGGAGCAGTACGTCGCCGACGTCGTCCCGGCGGAGTCGCCGTCGTCGTGGGCCACACTCGGCGGCGCCGGCCCCCAGGACCACACATGGGGGTTCCAGGAGCTGGAGGCGCAGGCGGTGGCCGTGCGCTCCTACGTGCTGAGCAATCCGGGCGGCTACGGCGGGTACGCCGACACCTGCGACCTCACGTGCCAGACCTATCGCGGTACCTACTACCGGACCGCCGACAGCGTCGCCGCTGCCCTTGACACCGAGGGGCAGGTGATGGTCCTCCCGACAGGGAAGGTGGCCACCACCGAGTACTCGTCGTCGACCGGGGGCTACACGTCCAGCTCGGCGGAGACATCGCCGTTCAACCCTGTCCCCGACACAGGAGACGCCGTCGCCGGCAATACCCACCACGACTGGTCGGCGTCGGTGACACTGTCGGTGATCGCAAAGATCTGGCCGAAGGAGGGCGCCAATCCGACGGTCGCCAACCCGACGAACCGCAATGGTCTCGGTACATGGGGTGGAAGGGTGATCTCGGTCACCATCACCGGGACAGGCAATTCCCAAGCGGTTCCGGTGGCGACATTTCTGGCCCGGTTGGACGCCGTCCTCGGGGGCACATCGCTCCAGTCGAACTGGTTCGACATCACACCCGCCAGGCAGACGCCGTCACAGGTCGTCTTCACAGGCCACGGCTGGGGCCACGGCATCGGGATGGGCCAGTGGGGCGCGTTGGGCTACGCCGTCGGCCAGGACGGCGGCAACGGCAACTGGGGCTACCACGAGATCGTCGATCACTACTACGGCCCGTCGGTGCTCGGAGACCTGCCGGGCTCGCCCACATACGGCAAGCCGAGTGGCGGCGTCGGCGGCTACTGGGAGGTCGCCTCCGACGGCGGGATCTTCAGCTTCGGCAACGCCGGCTTCCACGGCTCGATGGGCGGCAAGCCGCTCAACCAGCCGATCGTCGGCATGGCCGCCACCCCCACAGGCGGCGGCTACTGGGAGGTCGCCTCCGACGGCGGGATCTTCAGCTTCGGGACGGCCGGGTTCGCCGGGTCCGCCGCCGGGACCGCTGCCGGCCCGGGCACCGTGGCGTTGCTGGCGACCCGCACCGGCCAGGGCTATCTGGACCTCACCGGGACCGGGCGGCTCACGAGCTACGGCGACGCGCCGCACCTGGGCGACATGTCGACAGCCGTTCCCGGGTACGCCGGCCGCGTGCTCGGCGGCGCCACCACGCCGGGCTGAGACGACGGCGGCACCGTCCGCCCCGAGGGCGGCCGTGGTGGGGGTGCCCGGCGGCCGCACGATGCCGACCTGGCACCGCAACCTTCTCGGATCCGCCGCGGCACCGACCAGGTCAAGCGTTGCACGAGCGATGCCGATATCCACTCTGATGAATGAGCAACGCGGCCGCCGGCGCTCGGCCGCCTCGCCGATCGACGTGGGAGCTGGTCGGCGCGGCGACGCACGGTACGCGAGGGGAGCGGGCTACGCCGCGCTCGCCGAGGCGCTCGAAGCCCGGGACGGCGAGATCCTCGTCGCGTGCCAGGAGCGCTACCTGGAGACGCTGGGTGGCATCGACGACGAGGCATGGCTGCTCGACCCGCTGTGGAACGTGACCTCCCTCGGCACGCTCTCCATCGTCCGCTGGCTCCAGACGGGTGAGCTGGCCAACCTGAAGGACCGCTCCACGATCGCCTCGGTGGGGTTGGCCGCCGCCTACCAGCGGAAGCTGGTGGCGAGGGAGTTCGCCGTGACGCTGGAACCGACAGGCCTCGGGGCCGGCCGTCGGGAAGTGGCGCCACCGGCGGGCGTGGACCTGGCCGGTGCCATCACATCGGTGGCCAGGAACGGGCGGCGCTCTGAGGGCACCGGCGACGTGCCGGGCACGCCCGACGGCACCGACATGTCGGCGACGGCAGCGGGGGACCGCCCGCGGCGCAAGGGGAGCCAGGGGATCGCGCACCTCTCGGTGGCGATGCTGACGAAGCTCAACTTCTGGTGGAGCGAGGTGACCTGTCAGGTGCTCGCCCACGAGGGCCGACGACTGGGCGTCGACCCCTCGATCGTCGACGAGGCGACCGTGATGGTGGTCAAGAGCAGCCAGGCGAGCCTCGTCGACATGGCCAAGCGGTTCGATGCCGAGATCGAGTCGCTCCACAAGCGCCTGACCGACCTCGCCCTGCACGACCCGCTGACGGGCCTCGCCAACCGCATGGTCCTCGTCGACCAGCTCGACCGGGCGCTGGCCCGCCTGGCCCGATCGGCGGGTGGCCTGGCGCTCGTCTTCGTCGACCTCGACGACTTCAAGGCGGTGAACGACGTGTACGGGCACGCCTTCGGCGATGCCGTGCTAAGGGAAGTGGCGTCCCGGTTGACTGCCAGCGTGCGTCCCGGCGACGTCGTGGCCCGCCTCGGGGGCGACGAGTTCGTGCTCCTCTTCGAGGCCCTGCCGAACCCGGCGATCGAGGGCCAGCGTCGGGCCGAGCGCGTCCGGGCCGCGGCGAGCCAGCCGATCTCGGTCGACGGCCACGAGGTGCGGATCACCGTCAGCGCCGGTGTGGCCACCGTCCGGCTCCCCGGTCGGAGGTCCGAGGATGTGCTCGCCGAGGCCGACCGCGCCATGTACGGCGCCAAGCGGGCGGGCCGCAACCGCGTTGCCGTCGTCGAGGTCGACGACCAACCGCACACGGTCCACTTCGCCACCACCAGCGGTCTCCACCAGGCACTCGAGCGCAACGAGCTCCGGCTCGTCTACCAGCCGGTCTGTGACTCGCTCGAGGGGACGGTGGTCGCCTTCGAGGCCCTCCTGCGGTGGGAGCACCCCGAGCAGGGCACCGTCCCGCCGCTCGAGTTCATCCCCATCGCCGAGGAGTCCGGGCTCATGGTGGCGATCGGCGAGTGGGTGCTTGGCGAAGCGTGCCGGCAGGCGATGGCGTGGGCGCCGGCGATGGGCGGCGCACCCCGCATGGCGGTCAACGTCTCCGCCCGCCAGCTCGACGATCGAGATTTCGTCCGCCGGGTGACGAGGATCCTCGAGCGGACCGGCATGCCGCCCGGTTCCCTGATGCTCGAGATCACCGAGACCGTCCTCCTCGGGGAGGACAGCAACCACGAGGCGACCCTCTCGGTGCTGAAGGACCTCGGCGTCCTGCTCGCCATCGACGACTTCGGCACCGGCTACTCGTCGCTGGCCTACCTGCGGCGGTTCCCGGTGGACCAGCTCAAGGTGGACCGGAGCTTCGTCAAGGACGTGGCCGACCACGGTGACACCCGCATCATGAAGGCCGTGGTGCGGCTCGCCCACGACCTCGGGCTCGAGGTGGTGGCCGAGGGCGTCGAGACGAGCGACGAGCTCAGCGTCGTCCAAGGCCTCGGCTGCGACGTCGTCCAGGGCTATCTCCTGGGCCGGCCGGTGCCCCCGGCGGCCATCGACGTGGCCAGTGTGCGGGCGGCGTCCGCCACCGCCTGATCGGGCCGCTGTAGTGCCGCGCCACCGGGCGGTGGTCAGGGCGCGATGGTCAGGGATCGAGCCGTGCCCGAGCCGAACCAGTGAAGACGGCCAGACCGTCCTGGTTGCGCGTCACCACCTCGAGGTCCACCACCGGTTCCCCGCCCACCTCGCCGAGCGCGACGACCGTGGCAGTCGCCGTCAGGGTGTCGCCGGGCCAGACCTGGGAGGTGAACCGCCCGCCGAAACGGGTCAGACGGCCGTCGTCCCCATAGTCGGTGAGCATCCGGCACCCACCTCGGACGTCCGGGCCTGCTCGGGATTGCGACATACCGGATTCCCGTCACCGATCGCCCGGGCGAACAGCATGATGTGGCCCGCCTCGACGGGGAACGTCCTCGCCGTCACCGCGCTCCTTTCGGTCCGTCGCGAGACGCACCACGGTGAAAGTCTGGCGGCGTGCCGGGCTGCTCACAACCGGGCCGACGCACCGGACGGGTCCGCCACCCGAATGGCGAGCAGGCAGATATCGTCGTCCCGCACCGAGCCTCCTGCTCTCCACGTCACGACGGCATCGCACACCGCCTGGGGTGCGAGGTCGTCGAGCGACTCGGCGAAGCGACGCAACCGCGCCATCCCGGTATCGAGGTCGCTGGTCCTGTCCTCGATGAGCCCGTCGGTGAAGAACAACAGGGTCGTGCCTGTCCGGAGGACCGTGTGCTCGTCGTGGTACTCCTGCCCGGGGACGGCGCCGAGCACGACGTGTGCCGACGGGGACGTCAAGTAGTCGAACTCACCCGTTCGACACCGGAGCGGCGGTGGGTGCCCGGCGTTGGCTCGCACGAGTGACTTGGAAGCGGGCTCCCAGATGGCGACCATCATGGTCGCCGTCGCTGTCGGTTCGAGCCGACACACCATACGGTTCACTCGTTCGAGCACCTGCGCCGGTGAGAAATGTTCGGAGGCGAACGCCCGGACGCCGTTGCGCACCTGCGCCATCACTGCGGCGCCATCGAGCCCGTGCCCTGCCACGTCACCGATGACGAGGTAGGTGCGCCCGACGACGGTGAACACGTCGTACCAGTCCCCGCCGAGGGGCTCACCACTCGTCGGCAGGTACGACGCCGCGGCTTCGAGACCGGTAACGGCGGGAAGGTTCGGCAGGAAGACGTCTTGGAGTAGTGCGACCTGCGCCCGGTCCACCGCGACGAGGTACTTGCGTTCGCGCTCGTGGGCGAGCACCCGTTCGAGGGCTTGTCCAGCGACCGACGCGACGAGCCGTAACCGGGTGAGACGCCGCTCGTCGAAGCTCTGCGGCTCCCTCCAACCGAAACCGAGCCCCCCGAGAACGGTGCCGTCGGGTCCGACGAGAGGGAAGGACGCGGTCGCCCGCGCTCGGGTGTGGAGGCGGTCATCGCCGAGGTGCGGGTATTGCGCTCGCAGCTCTGCCAGCGAGCCGACGAGGACGGGGCGACCGAGGAGGACGCAGGCGCCAAGGGGCGTACGGTCGTCGAGGTCCACCGACTCCCAGCGCATCGCCAGGTCGGCGTCGAGCGCCGATGGCTGCATCCGCCGCAGTCGTCGGCCTCGGGCGTCAGTGAACGCAGCGACAGAGAACGACGCCCCGACTGCATGCGACGCCTTCTCCGACAGCGCCAAGGCGACGTCGTCGGGCGAGACGGATGCCGCCAAGGCGGCGGCGAGGTCCCAGATTGCGCCTTCGGTCGGACGACGACGGTCCTCCACAGCCCTCCTTCTGGTGTCTGGTGCCGCGACGGTTCGAGGTTGGAGCCCGCAACGGGTATGACGAGGATGTCGGACGATTCTACGGTTGGTCCCCGGCGCACTGACCGCCAGCGGTGCGGCGCCCGGGTCGCGTGTGGCTGCACGGAGCCGGTGGGTTGCCCTGGGCCAGGGACGTGGGCTAGACGGTTCCGGGCGCCGGGTGGCCGTCGAGCTCGGTTGCCACCACCCGCTGCAGTGACGGATATCGGTGGAGCCGGCCGAAGGGACCCAGCCGGCCGGCGTTGATGCCGTGGTCGGCGGCGGCCAGTAGGCGCAGGTCGCCGCGGCTGTTGCCGTACGCCCACAGGACGGCCCGGTCACTGGCCGCGCCCTGGGACCGGAGCCAGCCCATTACGCGGGCGTACTTCTCTCCGCCGCGGCAGTTCTTGCCCTCGTAGCGGCCGGTGAGGAGGTCACCGCTCACCGCAAGGCGGGTCGCCAGGGCGGCGTCGGCGCCGAGCAGTTCGGCCACGGGCCGGACATAGCAGTCGGGCGATGCCGAGACGATGACGACGGCGTGGCCCTGCGCCCGGTGCCATTCGAGGCGGGCGCGGGCGTAGGGGCGAAGCCGCTGACGCAGGTGGTGGTCGGCGAACTCCTTCCCGATCCGGGTGACCGCATCGGCCGGCAGCCCCGCCAGGAGGCGGGCGAAGATCGCCTCCTTGACGTCGTCGGCCGCCGCGCCGCCCACGATCGCTGCCCGCACGATCGCCGGCAGCTGCCGGGCGACGACGGCCACCACGGGCCCGATGCCCCGAGCGCGGACGAGGAACGGGAACACACTGCCGCCGCGCGTCAAAGTGCCGTCGAAGTCGAACGCCGCCACGGTGTCGAAGGTTGCCGGGGGGCTCATCGCACCGGCCCGGGATCGCCGTCGACCGGGCGCGGCGTCACCGGGCGACCCAGGGCTACCACCGACACTGCCTCCTGGCGAGACGTCGGAACCGGAGGAGGTCCGCCACCGTCCTCGCTCTGCATGGGGATCGATAATGGCACGGCGGGCGCAGGGAGTTGTCGATGGCCCCGGCGCGCCACGCCGCTATCGGGCGTCCTCGGCGGCCAGGGACAGGAGCTGGCGGGCGCCGGCCGGGAGCTCACCGTCGCGACGCCACACCGCCCGGATCAACCTTGTCAGGCGGAGGCCCGCCACCTCGACGACGACCAGGCGACCCTGCCGCACCTCCTCGGCCACGGCGAGACGGCTGAGGACCGCCGGGCCGGTGCTCTCGGTCACGGCAGCCTTGATGGCGGTGGTGGAGCCCAGCTCGACCAATGCGGTGGGCGACAAACCCCATTGCGCCATGGCACTTTCCAGGACCTCCCTGGTGCCGGAACCCGGCTCCCGCAGCACCAGCGGGGTGCGGGCCAGCTCCCCGGGCGTCACACCGGCGGGGCGCCGGGCCCAGGAGTGGGCCGGAGCCACAAGGACCACCAGCTGGTCGGTCGCCACCTGGCAGCTCCGGAGCCCAGTCGGGTCGGTGCGGCCTTCGACGAAGCCGAGGTCGACGGCCCCGCGGCTGGTCACGGCGGCGACCTGCTCGGAGTTGCCCATCTGGAGCGAGACCGAGAGGTTCGGCGCCGTCACGCGGAGCCGCTGCAGCCAGACGGGCAGGAGGTACTCGGCCACGGTCATGCTCGCCCCGAGGCGCAGCTGGCCTCGGCCAGCGGAGCGGATGGCCGAGGCACCGGCGATGAGGTCCTCCATCGCCTCGATCACCCGCTGGGACCACTCGACCACCGCCTGGCCGTGGTCGTTCAGGCGGGCGGGCCCGCGCGAGCGATCGAGGAGGGTGAGGCCCAACGACCGCTCGAGGGAACGCAGGCGCATACTGGCCGCCGGCTGGCTGATCCGGTGGGCCGCCGCCGCCCGGCCGATCGAGCCGAGCTCGGCCACGCTGCGCAGCAGGTCGAGCGACGCCACGTCGGGCAACGGCTGGGCTAGTGGCATAAAGCAACCTTATACATGCATCACCCGGATCGGGGTTCCAGGCTGCCGGTGCTCGGCGGACACTGGGTCCATGGCCCCGCCCGCCGCTGCCGCATCTCCCGCCGGCGATACCGCTGCCGCCGGCGATACCGCTGCCGCCGGCGATACCGCTTCGGCCGCTGCCGCCCGTCAGATCCCGGGCCTCGCCGCCGTGGCGGCCCTCGCCGCCGCCGCCACCGTGCTGGGCCATCTCATGCCAGTGATCGGGGCACCGGTGTTCGCCATCGTCGGCGGGATGGCGGTCGCCTCGGCGCGCCCGCCGGCGGCGGTGCTCCGGCCCGGGCTCGCCTTCGCCAGCCGCACGGTCCTCCAGGGCTCGATCGTCGTGCTCGGGACCGGCCTGTCCCTGCACCAGGTGGTGACCACCGGCGTCGCCACCCTCCCGGTGCTGCTCGGCACCCTGGCGGTGGCCCTGGCGGGTGCGGTGGTCGTCGGGCGGTGGCTCGGCGTCGGACAGGATCTGCGGACGCTGGTCGGCGTGGGCACCGGGATCTGCGGCGCATCCGCGATCGCGGCGACCGACGCGGTCATCTCGGCAGCCGAGGCCGACGTCGCCTACGCCATCGCCACCATCTTCACCTTCAACGTGGCGGCGGTGCTCGCGTTTCCCGCCCTCGGTCACCTCCTCGGGCTCTCGCCCCACACCTTCGGCACGTGGGCCGGTACGGCGGTGAACGACACCTCCTCGGTGGTCGCCGCCGCGACCGTCTTCGGCCATGGGGCGACGTCGTCGGCCGTGGTCGTCAAGCTCACCCGGACCCTGATGATCATCCCGGTCTCGGTCGTCCTGGCGCTCTGGCGCGGCCGGAGGGTGGGCGGTCCTGACGGAGGCCGGCCATGCGTGGTCGGGCAGGTCCGCCGGGCGTTGCCCCTCTTCGTCGCCTGGTTCCTCCTGGCGGTGGTGGCCAACACGGTCGGTGTCGTCCCCGCCGGGTGGCATGGCGCCCTCTTCCAGGTGGCACAGGTGGCGATCACCGTGGCGCTGGGGGCGATCGGCCTCTCGTCCCGCCTGCGCGACGTGCGCCGGGCCGGGCTGCGGCCGCTGGGACTCGGCGCCGTGCTCTGGGCGCTGGTGGCCATCACGAGCCTCGGCCTCCAGGCGGCAACCGGCTCACTCGGGTGATCGATCCGGCGCGGGTGGCCGCACCCGGGGCGGGTGGGGTCGGGCGTCTCGCGCGCCCGTTCGAAAGCTGACCCAACAAGTCGACAATCCTCGATCCGCCCGCTAGGGTGGTCAAAGCGACACGCCTGGCTGGCGCGACGTGCATTCGACCCACGGGAGGACCGACGCGATGGCAATTCGACTGGGCGACACGGCCCCTGACTTCACCGCCGACACGACCGAGGGAGCCGTCAACTTCCACGAGTGGCTCGGCGACAGCTGGGGGATCCTGTTCTCGCACCCCAAGGACTTCACCCCGGTGTGCACCACTGAGCTGGGCGCGTTCGCGCGGGCGAAGTCCGAGTTCGACAAGCGCAACACCAAGCTGATCGGCCTGTCGGTGGACTCGGTGGAGTCGCACAAGGGCTGGGCCGGCGATATCGCCGAGACGCAGGGATCGCCTCTCAACTTCCCGGTGATCGGTGACGACGACCACAAGGTCGCCGACCTCTACGACATGATCCACCCCAATGCCAACGACACGCTGACGGTGCGGTCGGTCTTCATCATCGGGCCTGACAAGAAGGTCAAGCTGACCCTGACCTACCCGGCGTCGACCGGGCGCAACGTGGACGAGGTTCTCCGGGTCCTCGACTCCCTCCAGCTGACGGCCGAGTACCAGGTGTCCACGCCGGTCAACTGGACGGAGGGCGGCGACGTGATCATCTCTCCCGCCATCCCCGACGACGAGGCGAACACGAAGTTCCCCAAGGGGTTCAAGACGCTGAAGCCGTACCTCCGGATGACGCCGCAGCCCAATAAGTGAACCGCCGCGGCCCGGGCCGCGGTCAAGCGC
>JBOGGF010000119.1:0-1838 GCA_050743965.1 Acidimicrobiales bacterium | reverse complement strand
GGCTGCGAGATGAAGCCGTAGCCCTTCTCGGCGTTGAACCACTTGACCGTCCCGGATGCCACGGTGGCGATCCCCTTTCCTCTGCCCATACTCCGATGCCATGGCCAACGGCCATGGCGCTCGTCGGCCAAGCCGGCGAGCGCATCCCGGCATCGCCGGACCGATGCACGATCCCCCGTTGCCGTTGTGCGGAAGGCACGCTAGCAGGCACGACGGCCCAACCACCGGTTTGCTCGGTGACTGGAGCACGCCGGCGCGGTCGGCGTGCAACGCCCGGCCACCGTCGACTCGACACGGCGGTGACGCCGGGGGCGCTCGCGGCGCGCCCGCACCGCTCGAGCGACCACGCCGGCGCAGGCGGTCAGCGGTGGAGCGCCGTGCCCTCCGGGCCGTCCTCGACCACCCAGCCGTCGGCCGCCAGCTCGTCCCGGATGGCGTCGGCCCGCGCCCAGTCGCGGGTCCGCCGGGCGTCGTCGCGTTCGGCCACGAGCTGGCTGGTCCGGTCGTCGAGGGGCTCGTCGCCTGGCAAGAGCCGCAGGCCCATCGCCCCGCACAGGTGCGCCGCCGTCCGGGCCACCCGGATTGCGCCGACCCCGTCGCCGGCATCGGCCGCGGCATTGGCCCGGGACACCAGCTCGAAGATCCCGGCAAGCGCCGCAGGGGTGTCGAGGTCGTCGTCCATCCAGCCGGCGAAGCGCGACACGGCATGGGGATCGAAGTCGGTGCCGGCGTCCGCCCCCACCGCCTGGCCTCCCGCCAGCGGGTCGGGCAACGAGAAGCGCCGCGCCACGGTGTCGAGCCGAGCCAGCCCCTTCTCGGCGTCGTCGATCGTGACCTCGGTCACCTCCAGGGGCGACCGGTAGTGGGAGCGGAGGACGAGGAGGCGGTATGCCCGAGGGTCCCGCCGAGCAAGGAGGTCGGTGAGCGAGACGAAATTCTCGAGGGACTTCGACATCTTCACGTCGTCGACCGTCACCCAGCCGTTGTGCACCCAGTGGCGGGCGAAGCGCCGGCCGTCGGCCACGGCCTGGGCCCGCTCGTTCTCGTGGTGGGGGAATGCCAGGTCCTGCCCCCCGCCGTGAAGGTCGAAGTCCTCTCCCAGCAGGTCGAGGGACATGACCACGCACTCGGTGTGCCAGCCCGGACGGCCCGGGCCCCAGGGCGAGCCCCAGCTCGGCTCCCCCCGGCGGGCCTTCTTCCACAGGACGAAGTCGCGGGGTGAGCGCTTCTCCTCGCGCTCCTCCACCCGGGCCCCGGCGCGCAAGCTGTCGAGTGGTTGGTGGGCGAGGAGGCCGTAGCCGGGGACTGCCTGCACGTCGAGGTACACGCCGTCGCCCGTCTCGTAGGCGACGCCCCGCCCGACGAGGTCGGCGACGAAGTCGACCATGCCCGGGACGTAGGCGGTGGCGTGGGGCACCTCCGTCGGGCGCAGCACGTCGAGGGCGTCCATGGCCTCCCACCACCGGGCCTCGTACTCGGCGGCGACCTCCCCCTCCCTCCGGCCCTCGTCCGCCGCCCGGGCGATCACTTTGTCGTCGATGTCGGTGACGTTGGACACGTGGCGCACCGCCAGCCCGCCGTAGGCCAGGTACCGGCGAAGGACGTCGAACACCAGGGCGTACCGGCCGTGACCGAGATGGGGCAGGTCGTAGACCGTCGGGCCGCACACGTACATGCCGACCCGCCCGGGCTCCCGCAGGTCCAGGGGCCGGACCGTCCCCGTCGCGGTATCGAAGAGGCGCAGCACCCGGGTACGGTAACGCGGACATGACCGCCGCTGCGCCCGAGCCGACCTCTCCCGCGCGGGGCGACGAGCCCGGCGCCGACCACCCCGGCGC
>JBOGGF010000118.1:0-11644 GCA_050743965.1 Acidimicrobiales bacterium | reverse complement strand
CCGTGGCGGCGCCGGTGCCCGGGCCCAGTCCGGCCAGCGCCCGGGCGGCGTCGACCGCCTTGGACAGCGCCCGGTGGGCACGCAGCGACAGCGGGGGCGTCCCGGGCATCCGGGTCGACAGTACCGGCTCATCAGTGGCCGGCCCCGCCGGGAGACCCCGCCGCCGCGACGGCGGCAGCCTCGGTCAGGAGGGGTCGCCGATCGGCAGTGTGACCGCGAAGCGCCCCCCTACCGCGGCGTCGGTGGCGACGACGGTGCCGCCGTGGGCGGCCACGATCTCCCCCACGATGGCCAGCCCGAGGCCCGTGCCCCCTGCCGGTCGGTCCCTCGCCGAGTCGAGCCGTGCGAACCGCTCGAACACCCGATGGCGCTGCTCCGGCGGGATGCCCGGCCCGTCGTCGGCCACCACCACCTGCACCCGGCCGTCGTGGCGGGCCACGACGAAGGTCACCGTCGACCGGGCGTGGCGCTCGGCGTTGTCGGCCAGGTTGCGCACCACCCGGCTCAGCTGGTCGCGGTCCCCGACGACCCGACCCGCCCCGACAGCGTGGAGGTCGACAGCCACCCGGTGCTGGACCCGGAGCCGCCGGGCCTCCTCGAGGACGAGCTCGTCGAGGTCGACAGTCTCGCGCCGCGGGGCCAGCTGGCCCTCGTCGCTGCGGGCCATGAGCAGGAGGTCTTCGACGATGCGCGACAGCCGGCGCCCCTCGGTCACCACCGACGCGGACACGGCCGGCCAGTCCGCCGCCTCGGGGTGGGCCCGCGCCACCTCCAGCTGGGCCAGGAGGGCCGCCAGCGGGCTCCGCAGCTCGTGGGAGGCGTCGGAGACGAACTGGCGTTGGCGCTCGGTCGCGCTCTCCAGTCGGGCCAGGGTCTCGTTCATGGTCGCCGCCAGCCGACCGATCTCGTCGGCGCCGCCCGGCTGGGGGACCCGCCGGTGGAGGTGCCGGGCGGTGATGTCGGCGACCTCGGACCGGATGGACTCCACTGGCTGGAGCGCCCGACCAACCAGCGCCCACCCGACGGCCCCAGCCACCACCACGAGGAGGACGAGCACGGCCGCCAGGAGGGCAACGAGCAGGTGGGTGGAATCCTCAGCCTGCTGGGGGCTGGTGATGGCGTAGACGGTGTATCGCCCCGACGGCGATCGGACCGTCGCCGCCACGGTGAGGTCGGGATCGTCGGACGGGACGAGCGGCGGCGTGCTGATCACGGCGGTGTCGCCTGGCGCCGGCCGTTCGGTCGATACGGGGTGGTCCCGGGCGGTGCTGCTGCTGGCGGCGACCACGTAGCCGCCGGCGTCGACGACCTGCACCACCACGCCCGGCTGGGCCGGCGGCGGCTGTGGCAGGGAGCCGGCCTTGACGATGGTGGCGACCTCGTTGGCGGTGTCGGTGGCCGTGGTGACCAGGCCGTCGATCAGCGACCGGTGCACCGCCCAGATGAGCCCGCCCCCGGCCACCACCACGGTGAGCGCCACGACCAGGGCGGCGGCGAGCGCCGTCCGCATCCGCAGGGAGCCCGACAGCCGGGTGACGAGCTCCCGGACAGAGGACACCGCGGACGCCGGCTCAGCCACCGTCCGTCGTCAGCCGGTAGCCGACCCCGCGCACCGTCTCGAGCGAGGAGCGGCCGAAGGCCTGGTCGATCTTGCGGCGCACGTAGCCGACGTAGACCTCCACGATATTGGGGTCGCCCTCGAAGTCCTCGCCCCAGACGTGCGAGAGGATCTCCCGCTTGGCGACCGCCTCGCCGGCGAACCGCATCAGGTACTCGAGCAGCGAGAACTCCCGGGGAGTGAGCTCGATGTCGGTCGCACCCCGCCGGCACCGGTGCTCGGCCGGGTCGAGGGTGAGGTCGCCGGCCGCGAGCACCGCCGGCCGCTCGGGCCGGCCCCGCCGCAGTAGGGCGCGAATGCGCGCCAGCAGCACGACGAAGGAGAACGGCTTGGTGAGGAAGTCGTCGGCGCCGGTGTCGAGGGCTTCGGCCTCGTCCAGCTCCCCGTCCTTGGCCGTCAGCATCAGGATCGGGGTCCACACCCCGTCGGCCCGCAGCTTGGAGCAGACGAGGAAGCCGTTCATCCCGGGCAGCAGGATGTCGAGGATGACGAGGTCGTAAGTCCCGCCGCGGGCCATCGCCAGGCCGTCGGTGCCGTTGGCGGCCACGTCCACGGCGAAGCCCTCGGACCGCAGGCCCGTCGCCACCGCCTGGGCCAGGTGCTCCTCGTCTTCTACCAGCAGGACCCGCAAGCCAGCCTCCCGGCGACCATGATGGGATGGTACGCGATGGCCGGGGCCCGGTCAGAGGATCCGTTCGGCGGTCCGCTCGGCGGCCAGGGCCCCGAAGGCGGCGGCCCCGGCGTCGTCCAGGCCGCGGCGTGCCCCGTCCGGCTCGTAGCCGTCGGAGATCGAGCGGTAGAGGTAGCCGGCCACGCCGGCGCGCGCCACCTCGGCGTGGGAACCGGCGTCGGCTCCCACGCGGGCACCAGGGCCGCCGGGGAGGACGGCCTGCACGTGCTCGTCCAGGTACCGGGCACGGTCCCAGCCGTCGACCCGGGGACGACCGGCCGGGTCGGTCGCCAGCCCGTCGTCCACCACCCAGAGGGGTAGGCCCGGGGTCGCCTCGGCCTGGCGGTGGCACCACGCGGCCAGCCCGGTCGGGTCGGGCGGGACCTCCCAAGGCCGTCGGAGCCACGGGGCGGCCGGGCCGCGGCCCACACCGCCCGCCGTCGGCACCCGGAACAGCCGGCCCGGGACGGGCTGCTGCCACGAGACGGCCACGGCGTCGAGCGGCAGGCGATGGGCACCGGTGAAGACCGCCTCGACCCCCCGGTGGGGCG
Organism: Acidimicrobiales bacterium; assembly: GCA_050743965.1. Classification (GTDB taxonomy): domain Bacteria; phylum Actinomycetota; class Acidimicrobiia; order Acidimicrobiales; family RAAP-2; genus DAHUZJ01. The sequence continues at coordinate 8,805 of JBOGGF010000118.1, read as the reverse complement.
ACGGTCGGCGGAGCACCCGGCCGGTCGCCCGGCGCAGCAGATCGGGACCCGCCCCGAACGGCGAGGTGACGGCAACGGCGAACCGCAGCGCCGTCTCGGCCGGGCCCGCCGGCGGCACCGCCCGGTCGTGGGCCGCCCGGCGCCCGGCGAGCCACCGGTCGAGCCCCTCCCGGGGCACGCCCCAGTGGCGGGCGCACAGCAGGTCCACCAGCAGCTGGTGGCAGTCGTAGACCGAGGACGCCCGGGGGGCCACGGTCACCTGGGCGTCGGGCTGGGCCCGGTGGAGGGCCTCGTATGCGAGGACATGGGCGGTGAGCAGGTTGTCCCACACGGCCCAGGCGTCGGCCAGAGCCCCGACCCGCGCCGGCGGCTCGGCCGCCACCACCCAGCCGGCGGCGGCCCGCAGGTTGGGCTCGTGGAGGGTGACCCACTGCCGGCACCGTGCGCCGAGGTGCTCGACGACCCGGGCCACGTGGCAGGCGAAGCGGTCGGGCGATCCCGGGGTGAGCCAGTACTCCTCCCCGAGCCACCACGGATGGACCTGGTGGTGCAGCGTGACCACCGGGGTGAGGCCGCGCTCGGCGCAGGCGGCGAGGATCTGCCCGTAGCGGTCGAGGGCGGCGGCATCCACCCGACCGTCGTCGGGTTCGATCCGGGACCACTCGACCGACAGCCCGAAGGCGTCGCAGCCGATCGCCGCCGCCCGATCCAGGAGGGGCTCGGGGTGGCGCCAGAAGTCGGCGGCCTTGCCCGACGGCGGCACCAGCCCGCTCCGCTCCCACTGGACCCAGTCGTTGGCCGGCTCGTGCGGCCAGTTGCACCCGCCCTCGACGGCGTACCCGGCGGTGGCCACCCCCAGCCAGGGCGTCGCCGGCTCGTCCCCGGCATCGGGCGCCATCCGAACAGCATGGCATGGGCCGGCGGCCGCCAGCGCACCGGGGGTACGGTTTCGGGCCGGAGCGGCGCCGACGAAGGGAGAAGAGCACCATGGCCGACGAGGTCCTGCGGGAGCGACGGGGGCACATCGAGGTCCTGACGATCAACCGGCCCGAGGCCCGCAACGCCATCAACGGCGCCGTGAGCACCGCCATGGCCGGCGCCCTCGACGAGGTGACCGACGATCCCGAGGCCTGGGTGGTCGTGCTCACGGGGGCCGGGGACAAGGCCTTCTCGGCCGGGATGGACCTGAAGGCGTTCGCCGCTGGCGAGGGCGACACCATCATCGGGGTGAAGGGCGGCTTCGGCGGGATCGCCCGGCGGGAGTTTCCCAAGCCGCTGATCGCCGCCGTCAACGGCTCCGCCCTGGCCGGCGGGCTCGAGGTGATGCTGGCGTGCGACCTGGTGGTGGCGGCCGACCATGCCACCTTCGGCATCCCCGAGGCCAAGCGGGGCCTGGTCGCCGCCGGGGGGGGCCTGGTGCGGCTACCCAAGCGGGTCCCGACGGCGGTCGCCCTCGAGATGGCGCTGACGGGCGACCCGCTCGACGCCGAGCGGGCCTACGCCCTCGGCCTGGTCAACCGGGTGGTCCCCCGCCACCAGCTCATGGACGAGGCGATGAGCCTGGCCGAGCGGATCGCCGACAATGCGCCGCTGTCGGTCCGCCACTCCAAGGAGGTCATGCGCCAGGCCCGTGACCTGCCCGAGGCGGCAGCGTGGCAGGTGAACGACCAGGCCGTGAGCGTGGTCTTCGCCTCCTCCGACGCCATGGAGGGACCGGTCGCCTTCGCCGAGAAGCGCAGGCCCAACTGGCAGGGCCGGTAGCCCCCGGCCCGGACCGTCGACGGTCCGGCACCCGGCCGTCTAGGCTCTACTCCTGCGGGGCCGGCGCGCGCCCGCGAGGCAAGGAGACGCCAATGCTGGCAGAGATCTTTGGACCCGACCTCCTCATCGTCATCGTGGTGCTGGCGGTCGTCCTGCTGTTCGGGGGGGCCAAGCTGCCCAAGATCGCCCGCAACCTGGGCTCGGCCAAGAGCGAGTTCGAGAAGGGCGTGAAGGACGGGTCGACGACGACCGAGGAGCCGAAGGCCTAGGGCGCGGCCCGGCGTGGTCGGGCCCGGCCCGGCCCGGTCGGGCACCCACCGGGCCCCACCTGCCAACTTCTAATTCTGCGGTGGGGTTGGCTACAGTCGCCGTCCGTGGACCCCGACGAGCAGCACCGTGCCACCCGGACCCGGTGGCGACCCCGCAAGCCCCGCTCCCGCTGGTGGGCCGCCGCCGCCGCCGCCGGCAGCGCCCTCCTCCTCACGAGCTGCCAGCTCCCGGCGTTCGGCGCCTACCCCGGCTCCACCACCCAGGGCCACGACTCGTTCAAGCTGTGGCAGGGCTTCTTCGTCGCCGGCCTCGTCGTCTTCGTCATCGTCTTCGTCCTCATCCTGTGGGCGGTGCTCCGCTACCGGCGGAAGTCCGACGCGATGCCGCCCCAGACCCAGTACCACACGCTCTTCGAGATCGTGTACACGATCATCCCCATCCTGATCGTGCTGACCCTCTTCGGCTTCACCTTCGTGACCGAGAACAACGTCGACGCGGTGACAAAGCAGAAGATGACCGTCAACGTGACGGCCTTCCAATGGGGATGGCAGTTCCAGTACCCCGGCTACCACGTCCGGGTGCTCGGCATCGAGACCCAGGACCCGGCCATGGTCCTGCCGGTCGGTGAGACAGTGCGCATCTACCTGCGCTCGGCCGACGTCGTGCACGGCTTCTACGTCCCGGCCTTCGACTTCAGCCGGTACGCCCAGCCCGGCGTGACCAACCAGTTCAACTTCCACGTCACCCACACCGGTACCTTCCGCGGCCAGTGCACCCAGTACTGTGGGCTCTACCACTCCCTCATGTACTTCCAGGTGAAGGCCGTCACCCCCGCCCAGTTCTCGAGGTGGGTCGACCGGGCGAAGCGCTCGCCGACATCGACCCGGTCGCTCGGCGGGGCCAAGCAGAAGATCAAGCAGCAAATCACCAACTCTGCGACAGGGAGCATTTGATGACCGACGTCATCAGCCCGCCCATTGCCGACGGCGGCATGCAGGTGCCGCGGACAAGCACCGCCACAGAGGCGGGCGGCGGCGGCGAGCACGGCCCGACGGGCCTGCTCAAGTGGCTCACCACCACGGACCACAAGATCATCGGCATCTCGTACATGATCACGTCCGTCGCGATCTTCTACATCGCCGGGCTGCTGGCCCTCGGCATCCGAGTGCAGCTCACGTCACCGGCGGGGACGTTCGTGAGCTTCGGGCAGTACAACCAGCTCTTCACCATGCACGGCAGCCTGATGCTGTACCTGTTCGCCGGGCCCTTCGCCTTCGGCGGTCTGGCCAACTACATCGTGCCCTTGCAGGTCGGCGCCCCCGACATGGCGTTCCCCCGCCTGAACGCCCTGTCCTACTGGCTCTTCCTCGGCGGCTCCATCACCATGCTGCTCGGCTTCTTCACCGCCGGCGGCGCCGCCAACTTCGGCTGGGTGGCCTACGCCCCGCTGTCCACTTCGACGTTCACCCCCGGGACCGGCGGCGACCTGTGGATCATGGCGCTGGTCCTGACCGGCTTCTCGGCCATCTTCACCGGGGTGAACCTGGTGGCGACCATCTTCTACCTGCGGGCGCCGGGCATGACCATGTTCCGCATGCCCATCTTCACCTGGAACATGCTGGTGACCGGCATCCTGATCCTGATCGCCTTCCCGGTGCTGACGGCCGCGCTCATCATGCTCTTCGCCGATCGGCACTTCGGGACGCACATCTACCAGGTGATCGGCTGTAGCACCATCCACGGAGTGGCAGACCCCCATGCCTGCGGGTCGCCCGTGCTGTGGCAGAACCTGTTCTGGTTCTTCGGCCATCCCGAGGTGTACATCCTCGCCCTGCCGTACTTCGGGATCGTCACCGAGATCTTCCCTGTCTTCTCCCGCAAGCCGGTCTTCGGCTACAAGGGCCTGGTCTTCGCCACGATGTCGATCGCCGCCCTGTCGACCGGGGTGTGGGCGCACCACATGTTCACCACCGGCGTGGTGCTGCTGCCGTTCTTCTCCCTGCTGAGCCTGCTCATCGCCGTGCCGACGGGCATCAAGTTCTTCAACTGGATCGGCACCATGTGGCGCGGCCAGCTGGTGTTCACCACGCCGATGCTGTTCGCCATCGGCTTCCTCTTCGCCTTCCTCATGGGCGGGATCACCGGCGTGATGCTGGCTGCGCCGCCGATCGACTTCTTCGTCCACGACACGTACTTCGTCGTGGCGCACTTCCACCAGGTCCTCTTCGGCACGGCGGTGTTCGCCGGCTTCGCCGGGCTGTACTTCTGGTACCCGAAGATGTTCGGCCGGATGCTCGACGAGAGGCTCGGCAAGTGGCACTTCTGGCTTACCTTCATCGGCTTCTGGGTCTGCTACATGCCCCAGTACGAGGTCGGCCTGATGGGCATGCCCCGCCGGGTCGCCCACTACCCGTCCAATCTCGGGTGGGAATCGTGGAACATCGCCTCGACGGTCGGCGGCTTCATGATCGCGGCGGGCTTCTTCCTCCTGCTCGTCAACTTCTGGGTCTCGTGGCGCAACCCGGTGCTGGCCGGGGACAACCCGTGGGACGGCCAGGGCCTCGAGTGGTTCACCACCTCGCCGCCGCCCCACCACAACTTCACCCACCTGCCGCCGATCCGCTCCGAGCGGCCCACTTGGGACCACAACCACCCCGACGCACGCATCCTGCCGCACGGCCACGCGGTCAAACGGCACGACGGCTCCGGACCAGGCGGCAACGGGTCCGGCGGCGGGGGCAATGGCGACCGCCCGGTCAGCCGGCTGGGCAGCGGACCGCAAGGAAAGGGAGGGGCGTCATGAAGATCGAGTCGATGTTCCTGCTCGGGGTCGGGTTCTTCTTCGGCATGGTCGGTCTCGTCTACTGGTTCACCAGCTACGACGACGGGGGCGGCATGATGCTGCTCGGAACCTGCCTGCTGGGATTCCTCCCGGGCAGCTTCTACCTCTACTGGCACCGGCGCTTCCACGGCCACCGGTTCTTCTTCTGGGGCAAGCTCGACCGGGTCGTGGGCGACCGGCCCGAGGACCGTGCCGACGCCGCCATCGAGGACGGGGCCGGGGTCATCAGCTCCTTCCCGGGCTCCAGCCTCTGGCCGTTCGTCCTCGGCTCGGGCGCCTTCCTCTCGCTCCTGGCAATGGTGTTCGGCGTGTGGCTCATGATCCCGGGGGTGAGCCTGATCCTGACCGCACTGGTCGGCGTCACGGCGGAGAGCCGGCGCGGCGGGCACGTCTAGCATTCGAGGGGTGATCCCCCTCGCCGAGGCCCGCGCCAGCGCGCTCGGCGTCTGCCCGCCGCCCGCGGTGGTCACCCTCCCCCTCGCCGAGGCGCTCGGATGCGTCCTGGCCGAGCCCGCCGCCGCCGCCGTGGCCATCCCGCCCTTCGCCAACTCGGCCATGGACGGGTACGCCGTGCGGGCCGAGGACGTCGCCGGCGCGCCGGTCACTCTGGAGGTGACCGGTCGGGTGCTGGCCGGGGCGGACGCGTCGTCGTCCACCGTGGGCCGCGGGCAGGCCTTGCGCATCATGACCGGCGCCCCCGTCCCGGCGGGGGCCGACGCCGTGTGCATGGTGGAGCTGACGCACCCGGCCGGAGGGGCCGGCGACACGGTGGTGATCGAGGCGCCGGTCGCCTCCGGGGTCAATATCCGTCCCGCCGGTGACGACGTCGCCGCCGGCCAGCTGGTCCTCGACGCCGGGGCGCGCATCGGCCCGACGCAGCTGGGCGCGCTGATCAGCGCCGGGTGCGCCGAGGTGCGCGTGCACCCGGCGCCCCGGGTGGGGGTGATCTCGACCGGCGACGAGCTCACCGACCCCGGCGCCCCGCTCGGGCCGGCCCAGATCTACGACTCAAATCGGCCGATGCTCCTGGCCCTGGTCGCCGGCGCCGGCTGCCGTCCCGTCGACCTCGGTCGGGCCCCCGACGAGGAGGCAGCCCTCACCGAGCGGATCGAAGGAGCGCTGGGCGACGTCGACGCGCTTGTGCTCTCCGGCGGGGTGAGCGTCGGCGACGTCGACCTGGTGAAAGTCGTGCTCGACCGGCTCGCCCACGGCACCGGGCAGTGGATGCAGATCGCCATCCGACCGGCCAAGCCGTTCTCCTGCGCCGCCCTGGCCGGTCCCGGCGGCCGCACGGTGCCGGCCTTCGGCCTCCCGGGCAACCCGGTCTCCTCGGCGGTGAGCTTCGAGTTGCTCGTCCGCCCCGCCCTCCTCGGCATGGCGGGGCGCAAGCCGACCGGGCGCCCGCGGGTGCGGGCGGTCGCCGCTGCGCCGTTCGGGCGCCACCCCGACGGCAAGGTCCACTTCGACCGGGTCCTGCTCACCCGGCGGGGCGACCTCGACGGGGAGTGGCTGGCGCAGCCGGCCCGGGGACAGAGCTCGCACCAGATCGGGTCGCTGGCGGCGTCGCACGGCCTGGCGGTGGTGCCCGACGGTGATGGCCTGGACGAGGGCGATCGGGTCGAGGTGGTGGTCACCGACGAATCGGTGCTCGGCACGACCTGACCTCGGTGCCCGGCGAGCAGCCCTGCATGGCAAGATCGACGTGATGAAAGAGGTCATGGCCGACATCGAACGCTGGCGCCGGGCGGGCCAGCGAGTCGCCGTCGCCCGGGTGGTCGGCCTGGAGGGCTCGGGCCCTAGGGACCCCGGCGCCACCATGGCGGTCAACGAGGAGAGCGAGGTCGCCGGCTCGGTTTCGGGCGGCTGCGTGGAGGGCGCCGTCGTGGTCGAGGCCCTCGACGCCATTGCCGCCGGCGAGCCGCGGCGGTGCACCTTCGGCTACTCGGACGAGGACGCCTTCGCCGTCGGCCTGACGTGCGGCGGGACCATCCACCTCCTGGTGACGCCCGACCTCCCGCCCGAGTACGACCTGCTGCGCCAGGCGGTGGCCGAGACACGGCCGGTTGCATGGGCGACCGTGGTGGGCACCCCCGAGGAGGGTCCGGCACTCGGCAGCTCGCTCCTCGTCTCCGGCGACGGCACGGTGGACGGCACGATCGGCTCGCCGGTGCTCGACGACGTCGTCCGGCGCGACGCACTCGGCGCTCTGGCGAGCGGCCTGTCGACGACCCGCCACTACGGCCGCCACGGCGAGGCCCGCCAGCGGGCCGTCGAGGTCTTCGTTGAGGTGTTCGCCCCGCCGCCGCACATGGTCATCCTCGGTGCCGTCGACTTCACCGCCGCCCTGGTGAAGGTGGCCAAGGTGCTGGGCTACCGGGTGACGGTCTGCGACGCCCGCCCTGTCTTCGCCACGCGGGCCCGCTTCCCCCAGGCCGACGAGGTGGTGGCCGAGCGGCCGGAGCGCCTGCTGGCGGCGATCGGCGCCACCCTCGGTCCCCGTGACGCCGTCTGCGTGCTCACCCATGACGCCAAGTTCGACGTGCCGGCCATCGCCACCGCCCTCGGCACCGGCGTCGGCTACCTCGGGGCGATGGGATCGCGACGCACCCACGCCGACCGGGAGGCCCGGCTGCGGGAAGTGGGGGTCGATCCTGGCGACCTCGAGCGGGTCATGGCGCCGATCGGCCTCGATCTCGGGGCCCGGACGCCCGAGGAGACGGCCGTGGCCATCTGCGCCGAGGTGATCGCCCTCCGCACGGGCCGCCCGGCCCCGTCGCTGCGCGACCTCAACGGCCCGATCCACCAGCCGGCGGTGGCGCCGGCGGTCGGCTGAACCGCACCGCGGCGGTCGTCCTGGCCGCCGGCGGGGGGAGCCGCTTCGCCGGCGACGGCCACAAGCTCCTGGCGCCATTCCGCGGCCGGCCCCTGGTCGCCTGGGCGGTCGCGGCGGCGGCCGAGGCCGGGCTGGACGAGGTGGTGGTGGTCTCGGGTGCGGTGGACCTCACCGGTGCCCTGCCCGCCGGCGAGGTCACCCTCCTCGACAATCCCGACTGGGCCGACGGGCAGGCCACCTCCCTGGGAGTGGCCCTCGACTGGTGCGGCCGGCAGGGTCACGGGTCGGCCGTGGTCGGCCTGGGGGACCAGCCGCTCGTGCCGGCGTCCGCCTGGCGGGCCGTGGCCCGGGCGCCCGGCGGCCCCGTCGTGGCCGCCTCCTACAGTGGGCAGCGCCGCAATCCGGTGCGCCTCGACCAGGCGGTCTGGGGTCTCCTGCCGGTCGACGGCGACGAGGGCGCCCGGGTGCTGATGCGCCGGCGGCCGGAGCTGGTGCACGAGGTGGTGTGCGACGGCGACCCGTTCGACGTCGACCAGGTGGAGGACCTGAGCCGGCTCGAGCCGCCGGGTACCGTGTGACGGTGCCCGAGTACCGCGTCAGCCGCGCCGCCAAGCTGCTCGGGGTGAGCTCGGACACGATGCGCCGGTGGGCCGACGCCGGGCGGGTGAAGTCGGTGGTGGGCGCGGGCGGTCACCGCTACGTGGACGGCGCCGACCTCGCCCGCCTCGCCGTCGACCTCGCCGGCGAGCAGGACCGCCACCGCACCCAGTCCCTGCGGAACCGGCTCTCGGGCATTGTGACCAAGGTGGCCAAGGACGGCGTCGCCGCCCAGATCGAACTGCAGGCCGGCCCCTACCGGCTTGTGTCGCTCATCACCCGCGAGGCGGCGGACGAGCTCGGCCTCGAGCCCGGCATGGCGGCCGACGCCGTCGTGAAGTCCACCAACGTCAGCGTGGAGCTGCCGCCCGACATCTGAGGTCCGCTACGGCCCCGCCCGGGGCGGTCCGGCGAACCGCCACTTGCCCGGGCCCCCCTCGATGCGCCAGCCGGCCTCGCTCACGAGCTTGTGGTGGGGTTTGCAGACGCGGCACATATTGTC